>JAYWHQ010000338.1:0-3077 GCA_043777655.1 Allobosea sp.
AATCCCGCGCGAGGAGCGCCGCAAGCTCGCGCTGTTCTGCAATGTGCGCGAGACGGCCGTGATCGAGGCGCGCGATGCAGCCTCCATCTATGATGTGCCGTTGGCCTATCACGCCGAGGGTCTCGACAACGAGGTGCTGGCTGCCTTCGGCATCACCGATTCCCGCGAGCCGGACGTGTCGGACTGGCAGCGCATTTCCGAGCGCGTGAAAAGCCCGGAAGGCGAGGTGACCATCGCGATTGTCGGCAAATATACCGGCATGAAGGACGCATACAAGTCGCTCATCGAGGCGCTGATGCATGGCGGCATCGCCAACCGCGTGAAGGTCAATCTCGACTGGATCGAAGCAGAGGTTTTCGAAAAGGGTGATCCTGCGCCCTATCTGGACCATGTCCACGGCATTCTGGTACCGGGCGGCTTCGGCCATCGTGGTGCTGAGGGCAAGATCAGGGCAGCGACCTTCGCGCGTGAACGCAAGGTGCCTTATTTCGGCATCTGCTTCGGCATGCAGATGGCGGTGATCGAGGCGGCCCGTTCGCTGGCCGGGATTGCTGATGCCAACTCGACCGAGTTTGGCCCCACCGCACAACCGGTCGTTGGCCTGATGACCGAGTGGATGAAAGGCAACGAGCTGGAAACGCGCGCCGCCGGCGGCAACCTCGGTGGCACGATGCGGTTGGGCGCTTATGCCTCGCATCTGAATGCGGGTTCGCGCATCGCAGAGATCTACGGCTCTACCGAGATTTCTGAGCGTCACCGCCACCGCTTTGAGGTCAATATGGGCTACCGCGCCAAGCTGGAAGCCAAGGGACTGGTGTTCAGCGGTGTCTCGCCCGACGGGTTGCTGCCGGAGACGGTCGAGTATGCCGACCACCCATGGTTCATCGGCGTGCAGTATCACCCCGAGCTGAAATCCCGTCCCTTCGAGCCGCACCCGCTCTTTGCGAGCTTCATCGAGGCGGCGGTGGTGCAATCGCGCCTCGTGTGACATCCTTTGTGCGATGGATGGCGAGATCTCAGATACGTTTGACTATGTGATCGTCGGTGGCGGCTCGGCTGGTTGTGTGCTGGCTGCGCGTCTCAGCGAAGACCCGACGACCCGCGTCTGTCTGATCGAGGCTGGCCCGGATCATAACCATCTGCTGACACGCGTGCCGGTTGGTGCGGCGGCATTCCTGCCAATCGCCTGGCGCAACTGGGCATTTTCCACGGTGCCACAGCCGGGCTTGAATGGCCGCAAGGGCTATCAGCCGCGCGGCCGGATGCTGGGGGGCTCGTCTGCCATCAACGCAATGATCTACATGCGCGGCCATGCCAGCGACTATGACGACTGGGCACGCGCAGGCTGCTCAGGCTGGGGCTTTGATGATGTGCTTCCGTATTTCAAGCGCTCGGAAGGCAATGAGCGGCTGACAGATGATTTACACGGCACCGATGGCCCGCTGAATGTCGCTGATCTGCGCTCGCCGAACCCGGTTTCGGAGGCTTTTCTCCAAGCCTGCGCAGCGCTGCAAATCCCGCGCAACGTCGATTTCAACGGTGCGGTGCAGGATGGCGCTGGGCTTTATCAGATGACGCAGAAGGGCGGCGAGCGCTGGAGTGCGGCACGTGCCTATCTCGACCCGGCGAGGCTTCGGCCAAACCTCACGGTTCTGACGAAGTCCCGTGCCCTGCGCATCCGTTTCAATGGCAGGCGTGCCTCAGGCGTTTTGGTTAGAACGGGCGGCTCGCGCCGCGTTGTGCAAGCGCTGCGCGAGGTGATCGTGAGCGCGGGCACCTTCCAGAGCCCCCAACTGCTGATGGCATCCGGCATCGGGCCTGCGCAACACCTGCGCGAGATCGGCGTGAACGTGCTGCATGATGCCCCTCTCGTGGGCCAGAACCTGCAGGACCATCTCGACTACACTCTGGTTTACAAGACGAAGTCGACGACACCGATCGGGCTTTCGCCAACGGGCCTCGCGCAGTTCTGGCGCGGCATCGGCGAATGGCGCCAGCAACGCACCGGAATTCTGACCAGCAACTTTGCCGAAGCGGGGGCCTTCCTAAAGACGGATGCCGCGCTGGTGCGGCCTGACATCCAGCTGCATTTCGTCGTCGCAATGGTCGAGGATCACGCGCGCAAGCTGAGGCTGGGCCATGGCTTTAGCTGCCATGTCTGCGTGCTGCGACCGAAGTCTCGCGGGACGGTGCGGCTGGCCCATGCCGAGCTTGATCGCCATCCGGCACCCGTCATCGACCCTGCGTTCCTGTCACAAACTGATGATCTGGCGGCGCTGATGGCAGGCACGCGGCTGACGCAGCAGATCATGTCGAGCGCGGCCTTTGCGCCGTTCGCACCGCAGGACATGCGCCCGGTGGACATGACGGATGATGGGGCGCTGGAAGAGCGCATCCGGAACCATGCCGACACGATCTATCATCCGGTCGGCACCTGCGCGATGGGTGCGGACGCGCGCGCGCCTCTGACGCCGCAGTTGCTGGTGCGCGGGATCGACGCCCTGCGTGTTGTTGATGCTTCTGTCATGCCCACCCTTGTCGGTGGCAACACCAATGCGCCGACGATCATGATCGCGGAGAAAGCAGCGGATATGATCCGCGAGGCGCATCGTTAGGGTGACCGCTCGATCTGGCCCATGCTAGGACATCCGGATCAAGCAGCGACCACAGGCAGGATTTCATGACAGCACGCGGGCTCGACCACCTCGTCATCGGCGTGCGCGATCTGGACCGCGCAGCTGCGCTTTACGAGCAACTGGGCTTCCAGGTGGGTCAGCGCAACCAGCACCCCTGGGGAACCGAGAACCGCATCGTGCAGTTTCCCGGGGCCTTTCTTGAGCTGCTGGCAGTTGGCGAAGGCAAGACGATGCCGGCCCACATGCCAGAACATTTTTCGTTCGGCGCTTTCATGGAAAAGGCGATCATGCGCCGCGAGGGCATTGCCATGTGCGTCCTGGAAAGCAGCGATGCGCTCGCTGACCTGAAAGAGTTCCACAGCGCTGGCATTAGCAGCTTCGAACCGTTCTTCTTCGAGCGCAAGGGCGTGAAGCCGGATGGTTCGCCGATGCGCGTAGATC
>JAYWHQ010000339.1:0-10612 GCA_043777655.1 Allobosea sp.
CCGCGTGTCAAGCCGCACAGGCCCGCAGGTGAGTTCGGAGGTGGCATGTCCTGTTGCACGGCGCAGCAGGGCGCGTACCCGCGCCAGCAGCTCCTCGACATGGAACGGCTTGACCACATAATCATCCGCACCGGCGTCAAACGCAGCGACCTTGTCGCTCCAGCGATCCCGTGCCGTGAGAATCAGCACCGGCATCACCTTGCCAGCACGGCGAAGGCCCTGCAGCACGGCCACGCCGTCGACCTTGGGCAAGCCAAGATCGAGAATGACAGCATCATAAGGCTCGGTTTCGCCCAAAAACAGCCCATCCTCGCCATCATGCGCCTTGTCAACGGCATATCCGGCATTGTCCAGGGCAGTCACGATCTGGCGGTTGAGGTCCTTGTCGTCCTCGACGACGAGCAGGCGCACGGCGGTTTCACTCCGGTCTTGAAAAAATGCTTTGGGAGAAGGATCATATTTCCAGGCGAAAGTGAACCTCGTCAGTTCATACAGCCCGATCAGGGCTAGCGAACCGTCGACACCTTGCCGGAATTGCCCTCGACCATGACGCGGCTGACGCGCCCGTCGCGCTTCAGCGTCGTCACGAGGTAAAAGAGCTCGTCGCCCTGACGGCAGAGACGAATGCGCACGACCTCACCAGAAACCGCGTCGCGCGCATGACGCGAGGCCTGCGCCGGGTCGACCACGTGACGGGCAGAGACGGCGTCACGCGTCTCCTCCTGCGAGAGGCAGACGAGCGCGGTGCTCGTTTCCGCCGCCGCCGAGACCGGCGGAGAGGCGATCAAGACCGCTGCAAGGGCAAAAATCAGAACCATGAAAACCGCTTTAGAGCATGGCGACTGAACGCGTCATGAACGGCCATGGGGCAGACATGGCAGCCTTCAGAGTTCTGCCGAATAGGCAGTGACCCTGCCCGTCAGATAGCCATTTGCGCCGGTGGCATTGACCTGAAGCCAGGCTGTCGAGCTTGTCAGCGCAGCATCGGAGGCCACAGTCAGGTTGCTGGCGGTTCCGACTGCGACATTCAACGCAGACGGCACGGCGCGCATTGGCACTGGAAAGGCCCGAGAGGCAGCTTGAAAGCCGGTTGTCGGCACCTGAATGGCGTGATCGAGAATGGCGAAATAGCGCTGGCATCGCTGCAATTCGCTACCGGGTCGCTCTGCGACAAAGGCTGAAGCACCGCCGCCCACCTCGAGCTTCAGGCGCCGGAAGCTCTGCGCAGCGGTGGCGGTCAGACGCAGCGTGAGGTTGCCGGCATCAGCCGCGGCCAAGGTTACGGTTGCTGCACGACGACCTGCACCCGCGCTCAAGGTGAAGGCATAACTGCTGGCTCCAGCAATGATCTGGCCGGACAGGTTGCTCGCCAGCGCTTCGCAGGACAATGACAGTGTCTGGCTGGCAAAGCTTGCCAGGCCGCAAAGCCCCGGCGCGACATAGCCGGTCTCGATGACCTGTTCGAGCGTGCCACCGCTCAGGGTCGCGGTGCCATCGGCTGCCAATGTCAGCGTGCAGCCGACGCTTCCGGCTTTCCACCTGTCAGGGCCATAGACACCGGCCGCCAGTGCGCCGCCGGCAAAGCCGCGCTGGTTCACCAGGAAGTCGCCATTCGCCAGCAGGTTGGGATTGATGGTGGGAGGTGCAGTTGCACCGGCCAGCTGCTGCAGTGGCTGCCAGGCTGATCCATCGAACCCGACGAGGACACTCTCTGCGACAACGAAGGCGATCCAGCCAGCCCTGGGGGCCAGAAACCGCCAGACACCGTTGTCATACCAGCCGATCTGTCCGGACTTGCCAGCGAAGGCGCCCGAAGCCGAGAACGGCACGAGATAGCGTGTACCCTCCATGACGGAGCCTGGCGGGCTGCCAAGCGTTCGTGACAGCACGGCCAGATGCACCAATGCATCGAGCTGCATCAGCGCTTCATTGTGAGTCACGTGTTTCTGTGCCTGCGCTGCCGCAAGCATGGGCAGCACAAGATTCGGTGTGTCGGACATGCAGAACTCCTCGATCAGGCCAGCGGGATCAGTTCAAAGGACGGGGACCAGATCGCGAATGGCAGCGCCCGGCCCTGCGGCTTCGCTGATCTGTGCCACCGTGATGTCCAGCGCCGTCTGCGCCACGCCAAAATCGGCCAACTCGTCGGCGATGGCATAAAGCGTTTCCGGCGCATTGCAGCTGAGCGTCCGCTTCTGGACGGCCCCATTGTGGAGCGTGACGCTGTAGCGCTCGCTGGCTTCCGCCAGCGGCACTTCGGCCACATCCCAGGAATCGCCGCCGAAGCGTGTCTGGCGGATCCAGCTGATCGCAATGCCCAGTGCCGTGCGGCGCGCTTTTGGCCGGACGGACGCCAATGGCAACAGGGCAGCCGGGCCAGCCGCGGTCTGGACCTCTGCCATCTGCAGATCGGAGACATCAGCTCCGGGTGGACCAACACGCCAGATCCAGGCTTTGCCGAGCGCCGACACATCGCTGTCGAGCGGCACCAGCCCGCCATCGATGACGATCACACGCGCACCCGCCGCGAGCGTGCGGCTGGCAACCATCTGCGATCCGCCTAGCCCGCGCAGCAGCATCGACAGCCGCAAGGTTTCTGGCCCGATCAGCGTGGCATTGGCCGCCGAGATGATCTCGGTCACCCCGTCAGGTGCAATCAAGGCCAAGGCATTCGCTCCGCCAAGAACGGCCTCCAGCGTGACGGACTGGAGGGCTGTTCCCGGCAACCTGATATCGAGCGTCGCCCGGCGGTCCCAGCGCCAGAGCGGTCCTGGTGCCAGCATGCTCAATGTCTCGCCAATGATGGCGGGCACAGGCGCAAAACCGAACGCATCGAAGCTCGCGCCATCGCTGGAGCGCCACAGCACTTCGCCGCCGGGCCAGGGGTCGGCGGCAATCGCGAAATGCTGGAGCGGTGCAGGCAGTTCCAGCGCCAGTGGCAGATTGACTGGCAGCACGAAAGGCCGACCGGCCTGCCGTGTTGCCAAAACGGTGCGGCGCGGCAGGGCGGGGATCGGCGCCTGATAGATCGCAGGCTCGACCGCGCGCGCCGTGGCCTTGCGCGTCGCGCCCTCGCTGATGCGCGTCAGACGAAACAGCCGCGACGTGCCGCTGACCTGCAGCGACACGACGTCGCCCGGCTCAAGCGCAATCGAGCGGGGTGAGAGTTCCACGTCAAGAGTTTCGCGACCGGCCCATGCTTCCTGCAATCGCTGCTCGGCCAGACGCTGCCCTTCGGCGCGGCGCGTCACGATGGCCGTCTCGATGCCGGTTTCACGGCGTGCCGCGCCGCTCAGGCGGCGCGAGAGGGTCGTGGCGCGGCGATAACCGTCTTCCGGATCGATGAAGCCGAGGCGCAATTCGCGCGGCAGCTCGGTTTCCTGCCCGCGCTGCAGGGTCCAGGGCTTGCCGTCACGGTCCGGCACAATGTCATCGAGACCGAGCGCCGAGACAGCCGGCGCCGTCCGGTCGCGGAAGGCGAGCTTGCCGGAAGACAGCAAGGCATCGAAACCGAAGGTCTTGCCCAGTGGCTCCAGTGCCTCGCGTGCCGACATGGGCCGGTCGATGACGTAGCCATCGACGAAGCCATCAACCTGCAGCATATCGGGCAGCGGCAGCTCGAAATCGCCGAGCACTGCCTTGATGAGCCGGTCCAGCGCCACGCCTTCGATGCGGCCCGTGATCCAGTGACCGGTCTCCCAATTGGCACCGTCGGCCCAGATGCCGGCGAGGTCAGGGAATGCCGGAAAGGGCCGCGCATCCCAGGTCCAGACATAGACATTGGCCGGATCGACCATGCGCGTGCCAAGTGTCGGGTGCAGCGGGTTTTGGATGGGATCAAAGCCCGGCAGGGTGGGGTCGAACCCGCTGAGTATGGCCTCCAACCCGCGCATCTGCAGCAGATCATCTCGGTTGCGGCCCGAGAAGGGCGGGTAGGCATTCTCGGAAGATTTCGGATCAGGGAAAACGTTCGGCCCATTTCCGCCCTTGTCGACGGCAGGCAGGCCGATCTCGGTCAGCCAGATCGGCTTGGCGCGCGGGCTCCAGTCGGTGCTTTGCGCCAGCTCCACGCCGTTCACGCGCTCGACATGGGCGTTGGTCCACCAGCCAGTCAGGTCCTTGGCGCGAAAAGTCCAGGGCTTGTTGTAGGCCCCATCCGTGATCGGCAGCCGCGTCTGCGCAGCGCGGCCAGCATCGCTGCCATAGTACCAGTCATGCGCCTCGCCGCTGTTCAGGCCGCGGCGCAGGTATGCAAGGTCCGCCGCATTGCGCGCCACGCTGGCGTCGGCATGGGATGTGCCATCGCGCCAGTCGGTCAAGGGCGGATACCAGTCGATGCCGACGGCATCGATGGCGGGCGATGCCCAGAGCGGATCGAGCGGGAAGCGCACCTCCTGCCCGCCGCCCAGCACATGAGCACCATATTCGGTCCAGTCGGCAGCATAGACCAGCTTGGTCGCCGTGCCCAGAATGATGCGCACATCCTGCGCCAGCGCCACAAGTTCGGTCACCATGGGGTAGACCCCGGAGGCGCTGCGCACGCGCGTCAGCCCGATCATCTCCGAGCCGATGATGAAGGCGCTGACGCCGCCTGCCGCTTGCGCCAGCATCGCGCTGTGCAAAAGATGTCGGCGAAAACTCCATTCATCCGGCTTTGAACAGATGACCGTCTCGCCCGAGAGCGTCATGTCCGCTGGCACAACAGTGCCGACAAAGTTTGCGACCTGTGCCCCCGCCGCGGGCGTCGCATCGACCGTGCCTGCCCGCTCGGGCGCGGGATCGCAAGTGATGCGGCCGCGCCAGGGATAGGAGGGCTGGCCAGCGCTGCCGCTGCGTGGGTCAGGCAGGCTGTTGCCCACCGCGATGTCCATCATCACGAAGGGATAGAGCACCACCTCGAGCCCATATTGCTTGAGGCGGCGAATGAGCGCGATGACGCTGGCATCGGATGGCGTGCCGCCATAGGCGGGTTTGCCGCCGTTGTAGGTGACCAGCCGCGCCGTCGCGCGCTCCAGCTCGGCCACGGCCCAGGTTGTGCCCTGTGTCGTCTTGGCGGCCTGCTCGACACGCGGCGCAACCGTGCACTGTCCCACCCGCAGATCATCGCCAAACCAGCTGACGACAAGCGAGACACGCCGCAGGTTGGGGCACAGCGTCACCAGTTGCACCACCGAGGCATCGACATCATTGCTGGCCATGAACTGATGCCGGTTCTCGGGCGTCGACGCGCCCGGCGCGCCTTCGTTCAGCACAAGCGTTGGCTCATAGGCGAATTCGCTGGAACCGGGGATGAGCGTGATGGCGCGGATCATCTCGTTGACGCCCGGCACGGGGCGCACGATCTCGAACGAGAATTGTGGCACACGGTTGCCATAATCGGTCAGGTTCAGCCGCTCGAACACGACATAGGCCAGCCCGCGATAGGCTGGGGCCTGATCCGCCTCTTTCGCTGAAATCAGCGGATCGGGCATCTGCGTCTGCGTGCCGGAATGCACACGCATGGTGACAGTGTTGAGATCGATCTCGCGCCCATCCGCCCAGACCCGGCGCACGAAGGCGATGCGGCCTTCGCACAGGCCGACCGCGATGTTGGCATGATAAGAATACGTGGTCTCGACCGTTTTCTGCGCCTTCTTCGCGCCCTTGCCGCCCTGCTTTCGGTCGCGCCGGATTGTGGTCGAGATTTCCTCCTCGAAACGCGTGGCCCAGATCAGCTGACCGCCCAGTCGCGCACGTCCGTAGAGTCTTGGAATGGATGCGCCTTCCGATGAGGACAGACCCTCCATTTCTTTCAGACGCGGGCCTATGACCTGGCGCGTGCCAGAGCGTTCACCAAAAATCTGCTGGTCGATCAGGTTGCCGCCGACAGCGCCAAGTGCCTGGCCGATGATGCCGCCAATGGGCCCGCCCAGCGCATTGCCGATGACGGAACCCGCCGCCGAGAGAAGCAGTGTCGCCATCGGTCACCTCGTTTCTGGAAAAGAGAAAGCGTAGCTGGCATGACGTCGCCACCAGCCGGTCAGCGCGACTTCGCTGACAGCGCAGCCTTCATGGGCATGGATGATCGTGCTGGCGCGCGCTGTGAACGCACCTGTCAGGATGGCGCAATGCTTGGCCGGCACATGCGACCGCCAGCGAAACAGCAGCACATCACCAGCGCCCGCATCTTCCAGCGCAACTGGCCGGAGGTGGCAGAACGCTGCGTCGGCCAGCGTCTCGCGCCCTGCAGCCTCGGCCCAGTCAGCGGTATAAGGCGGCACGTCCTGTGGCTCTTCTCCCAGCACATCGCGCCAGACGCCGCGCACGAGCCCCAGGCAGTCGCAGCCCACCCCCTTGAGCGAAGCCTGATGCAGATAGGGCGTGCCAATCCAGCCGCGTGCCGCCTCGACAACAGGGTCCTCCGTCAACGCTTGCCGCATCATCGGAACAGGCTCCCGCCATCGAGCGCCGCATCGCCCGCGCGCACACCCGCCAGCACGAAGTCATTGCCAGGCATGTGCGGGAAACCGCGAAAGTTCAGGCCATTGCCGAATGTGTTCATGCAAGTCGCAAAGCGTTTGTCGCAGCCCGGCGTCAGGCTGAACGTGTCACCGGGCTGCAGCGGCTTGGGCGCCGCCTGCCAGAGCAGGATCGTCACCTGTCCGCCTGCACTTGAATGTTGGCGCACCTCGCTGGCAAAGCCGAGGCTCGCGCCTGAGGTGAAGGTCACGCGCCCGCCCGTGAAAGCGCCCTCCGCAGCTGCTGCGAGCGCCGGGCACGTGAAGCCGATCCGGCCATCGGTTGTCGCGATGCTGGCGACAGAGGGTGTCACCGGGAAGTTACAATGGGCGTCGCCTAGATCGGCACTGCACAGGCTGGAGTAAATGCGCCCGCGCTCCTCGTCGAAACCCTTGGCCATGCCGCGCAGCTCCGCCACAAAGCTGGTATCAGTGCGCCGCACCTCGCCGATCACGCCGGCTTCCAACACGACGCGCTGTGCCAGATCCTGCCAGTTCACCAGCCAGACGCGCACGGTCGCATCGTCGAACAGGCCCTTTGCGAGATCATCCTCACCAAGCCCATCCGAGGTCAACGCGCCGGAGATGTCGCCGCCGCTGACAGCGAAGCCAAGCTCGGCGCTGGCGTCCGCCGCCTCAACGCCGGTGCGGGCCTGAAACAGGATGCCGGCGAAGCTGAGGTCGCGGTCATGATCGGTGAAGCCGAGGGTTAGTCCGTCGCGGCGTGTCAGCGCCCAGCAGCGGCAAAGGGTCGTCGCCTCAGCCGCCAGATGCGCGGCAAGGTTGGGGGGCAAATCGCGCATGGCAGCCTCAGGGGATGATTTCGACGAGGGGAATTTTCGGAATTTCGCCAGCCTCGAAAGCCGCGAGATCAATCTCGAGCGCGTCCGTGTCGAAGCGCACCGGCACATCGAAGACGAAGCCGGCTGTCACCGATGCGCCCGATGGCGGCGCCTGGCCGCTGTTGAAGGTGATGACGCCGGTCGAGACATCGCAGTTGAAATGCGTCGTCTCCTGCTTGGCTGCACCGTTGACGGCGATCAGCACGCTGCCGCCCACAGGCTTTGCAATGATGCGCATGTAGGGCGCGTGCGCGCTGCCGTAGGTCTTGCTGAGCTGGAAGTTGCGATTGCTGCCATCGCCCGTGCCGATCAACTGATCGACTGCTGCAGGCAACGCCGAAGGCAGGCAGCTCTTGAAGTCCGCCCGGTCGCGCCAGCGAAACCCGTAAAGCCGCCCGCGTCGCTCCTCGAAAAAGGCAATCACCAGCGAGAGTGCATCCAGTGTCTTGATGCCATAGCCCGCATCGTATCGTCGGCGCGATTGCGACCAGCGGGCGTTGCGGTGTTCGCGGCCAGAGGCCAGCGTGACGATGTCGGTGCGCCGCTCCGGCCCGCCCCTGGCACCGCGCGCGACATCCAGCGGAAAACGCAACTCGTGAAAATCCGGCATGGGCAGTTCTCCTGTCTGGCTGAGCTTGCGGTCAAAGCGCGCGCTGGCCGCGTGCCACAGCCCGCGCAATGGCGGCGGAGACCTGGGCCTCCGAGCCTCTGAAACTGTCGGCATCACGCGTGACCACTTGCACCGAGACCTGCACCCCGTTGCGACCGCCCTCGCCTGCGCGCACGCCCAGCTTTCCGTCCGCGCCGCGCGCCAGCGGCAGAATCGCTTCGGCACCGCGCTCCCCCATCAGGCCAAGGCCACGGCCCAGCGGGAAATAGGCCGGCGAAGAGACCACACCGCCATTGGCAAAGGGCTGGATCACGCCTTGCGAAACCACGCCCCCATTGGCCTGTGTCGCGACTGAGCCCAGCCCGCCAAAGCCACTGAAGAGCTGCTGGAAGCCGGTGTTGAACAGGCTGCTCAGGCCTGTCTCCAGCGGCTTCAGCGCCGATTTCAGCAGGCTGGAGCTGAGCGACAAGCCCACGCTGCGCACGACATCCTGAAAGCGCTTTCCGGAAATGACACCGTCAGCAAAGGCGCTGGTGATGGAGCGCCCGACCAGTTTCGATGTCTTGGCGATGCCTTCGAGCGATTTGCCGATGGCCTCGAAATCTGCAACGCTCATGCTGGTATCCGTCTCTTCAGAGATCATGTCGTCTTGCTCCGGGGTTGTTCATGCGGCTGTCAGTTGTGATCGTTTTCGGGCTCGCAGCACTCGCCGCCGGGTGCAGAACCTCGACCCCCGTCGCCAGCTATGACTGGAAATGGGAGAAGCTGCGTGAGGATGCGGCTGACGAAGACCAGGCCTTCAAGACCTGCAATGGTGCCGCCATACGCGCCACGCGCCTGCAACCGAACGCCCTGCTTCAGATCACCCGGCATGCATCCGGTCTGATGTCCTGCATGCGCCAGCAGGGCTGGAAATCCGTGGGCCAGCCGGTCAAGGTTCGCTACGTCGAATAGCCGGGCGTAGCCGCGTCCTGAGTTTCGGGCGGGGCTTCATCAGGATAGAGTTGCATCAATGCATCAAGGCTTGCGCCATCGAGCGGCTGGTTCCCGTGGTGAGGCGCGAGCGCGCGTGCCGCCGCCGCGATCTCGCGCGGGGTCGCCGCCCACATGACCTCTGGCGGCCAGCGCAAGACGCCGAGTGCAAAAGCCAGCACGTCGTCCCACGGGAAAGGTTGCGCCGCCTCAGGCTTCACGCCTGCTGCGGCACCGGAGGGCGCTTGCCATCCACCTTCCCCGGCATCAGATCGGCGCTGGGTGCAAACGTCACCTCCAGCAGCCGGATCGCAGCCTGGATCGCGCCCGCCAAGCCGTCATCGAATGCCAACCCTGCCACCTCCGCATTGCTGAGTGGCTGGCCTGCGCCGCGCAGACCCGCCGCCAGGATGCGCGTGACATCCTGGGCCGAGAGCTTGCCGCGCGCGAAGTGGTCACCCAGTTCCGGCAGGCTGTCGACGGCAAATGCCGCTTCCAGTTCGGCCAGCGCGCCAAGCGTGAGGCGCATCGGCATGATGGTTCCGGCAATCGCGATGCCGGTCTCGCCGCGTCTCGGATTGACCATGCCTGTCTCCTCAGATCGCGGTGAAGGTGATGGCACCGGCAGAATCCAGCGAGAGATCGAACGTCACCTCATTGGCGTGGTCGCCGCGATATTCCAGTGTCGAGATCTGGAACGCGCCTTCGATCCGGCCGAAATCCGGCACGGTGATCTGCCAGGTGCGGATCGTGCCATCGAAGAAGGTCTGACGCACCAGCGCGTCTGACGCTTCATCCTTGAAGACACCAGCGCCACTGATGCTGGCACGGCGCACACCGGCACCCGCCAGAAGCTCGCGCCACCGCCCGGCGGACTCTGCATGCGTGACATCAACGCTCTCGGCATTGAGCGCAAGTTGCCGGGCGCGCAGGCCCGCGACGGTGACGAAAGCGGACGTGTTGTCCATGACCTTGAGCAGCAGGTCCTTGCCTTTCTGGGCGGGCATTCGATTGTCCTTTCAAAAGGGTTTTGCATGCAGCGAGCTGCTGACAACGGGAAGTGTCAGAGCGCTTCCGTGGTGGCGCGGAAGCTCAGTGTGGTGCGCGGCAGGCCTGTCTTCGCATCGCGCTCGACGGCACATGTGAGGTGGCGCAGGTTGACAAGACGATGGTCGGCCAATGTGAGCGCGGCCTCGTGCAGCAGGTCGCAGATGCGGTCTGCCGCCTCGAGCATGGCGCTGGCGCTGGTGGTTTCCGCTGCCCAGACGATGATCTCGAACCGCTGGTCGCTGCCCCGGTCCGAACCGGTCGACCAGTCCTCGGCCTTCACGTCGCCAAACAGCGCGTAGACCCCGTGCGCCGCGCGCGGTGCTTCTTCGTAGACATGAGCTCCACCGAGCAGCGCAACAAGCGCGGCATCCGCGACAAGCAGGGCATGGATGGCGCGCCTGAGCGCAAGGACAGGGCCGCTCATGGCTTCACCTCGTGCACGAGACAGACAAGAACACGGCGGCCCCCGTCAGGGTCCCCGACCGCGCGAATGTCGAAAATGCGTGTGCCAAGCCGGAGCCGTTGACCAGCATCGAGCCCCGAGCGCCAGCGCAGCGTCACCCGGTGCGTGGTTGATTGCTCGGGCCGCCCTGCCCTGTCGCGCTCCTCGCCAGCCAGCCATTCGAGGCTGGCCCAGAAAC
>JAYWHQ010000340.1:0-3067 GCA_043777655.1 Allobosea sp.
GATTCGGACATGCTCACAGACAACCTGTCTTCCAGCGCGCGCGCGTGGTCACTCTGGCTCACGCGCCAGCCATCGGTGACAGGCAGCACGGGCGAGCAGGCCTTGCCCGGATTGCTGCGCGAGAAAATGACAGCTTCAAAGGCCCTGCGCGAGGCCACGTGCTGGCTGATCGAGGCCGACGGCGATCCGCTCAAGCGCACCTGTCTGGCTGTGCTGGTGCGTGGATCTGGTCGCGAGACGGTGCTGCTGACGGGCCATTTCGACACGGTCAGCGTGGCTGACTATGGCGACCTCGCTGCGCTGGCAACCGAGCCTGAGGCCTTGAAGACGGCGTTGCTGGCGCGGCTGGCTGATCCGGTGACGCCTGCCGAACATCGCGCCAGAGCTGATCTTGAAAGCGGCGATTTCCTGCCGGGACGGGGCTTGCTCGACATGAAATCCGGGCTGGCGGCCGGCCTTGCCGCGCTTGAGGCCTTTGCCGCGATTCCGGAGCGGGCGGGCAATCTGCTGTTTGTCGCCGTGCCGGACGAGGAGGTGAACTCGGTGGGCGCGCGTGCCTTGGCTGATGCCTTGCCGCAGCTGCAGCGCGACCATGACATCACGCTGGTTGCGGCCATCAACCTCGATGCGATTGCCGATGATGGCGATGGCTCGCATGGCCGGGCGATTGCGCTTGGCAGCGTCGGCAAGCTGTTGCTGACAGCCTTCGTGGTCGGCCAGCCAAGCCATGCCTGCTATCCGTTCAGCGGTGTGAATGCTGGTGCGCTGGGCGCTGCGCTGGCGCAGGAACTCGAGTGGAACCCGGCACTCGCCGACACGGCACAGGCACAGACCGGCATGCCGCCCACCCTGCTCAGCATCAGGGATGGCAAGGCGGGCTATGACGTCACCACGCCGGAAACAGCCTTCCTGATCTGGAATGCGCTCTCGCTTGGGCGCGGGGCAGAGGAAACCTTCGCCAGCTTTCGCACGCTGGTGGACACTGCGGCAGAACGCTTTGCAGAAAAGCTCACAGAGCGGCAACGGACCGTGACGGGCGATGCCGCAATTCCCGCGTTGCAAAAAGCGATGGTGATCGAAGCCGCCACCCTTCTGGGGTTGGCGAAAAGCGATCCCGCCAACCGGGCTGCGCTGGCGACCCTGGCCGGGCGGCTGGCTTCTGAAGGGCACAGCCTGCCCGAGCAATGTCGTCAGCTCACAGAGGCCGCCTGGCGGTGTTCGGGCCTGCGCGGCCCGGCCGTGGTCGTCGGCCTTGGGTCGCTGCCCTATCCGCCTGTGGCATTGGGAGATGATCCGCAGGGCGCGCGCTTGCGAGAAGCGCTCGAAGCCGCACGCAATCGCGCTGTCCTGCGCACGGGCCAGCCCATCCGGATCGAACCCTTCTTCCAGGGTATTTCCGACATGAGTTTTCTGGGACAGGCGCAGGTCGCGGATGTACCTTTCATCGCGGCCAACACACCGGCCTGGACCAGCGGCGTGCGCTGGTCAGGCCAGGTGTGCCATTTGCCCACCATCAACATCGGGCCTTGGGGCCGCGACTATCACACCCCGCTCGAGCGGCTGTACACGCCTTATGCGTTTGATGTGCTGCCCCGGCTGGTGCTGGAGACAGCGGTGGGTGTGCTGGAGCAGAGGCGTTGAATCAGCGCCCCATCAGATTGATGACGCAAGTGCTCATCTTCTGGTTTGTGGCCTTGCGGCTTTCCTTCTTGGCGCCGCGCATTTCTGCCCGGCACGCCGCCTTGGCCTGCTGTTCGGTCATTGCGTTCTTCAGTGGTGCCGGTGTGCCCTGGAACTGGGCCTGGGCAGCGGTCGTGAGCAACAGGGCCAACGCGCCGGCAGCCAATGTCGTGATGTGCGAAGCAGTCATGAAAACCTCCTGTGATGTGACATGAGCAATAACGCTGCGACGCCATGAAGGTTCCGGATCAGGGCGAATTTCGGGCCGTGCCGAGCAAGACAGGCTGACCAAGAATTGTCTCTCGACGCAGATCGCCCGCAGCAAAGCAGCATTCGACGGGTGAGAAAGACACGCGTTGCCCAATGGAAAACGACACTTGTGCCGTGCAACCTGAAACCCGCTCTGGCTGGTTTGAGCTTCAGATATCCAGGCAAAAGGGGAGGCCCGGAGAATGGTGGGCGCGACAGGGATCGAACCTGTGACCCCTACGATGTCAACGTAGTGCTCTCCCGCTGAGCTACGCGCCCGGCACGTGACTGGCTGTCGAAACAGTCTGTCGCCTGCAGTTCCTGCTCCCTTAACCGCTTGAACCTTGGCTGGCAAGCCACTCGTTTAGCGAACTGCCCGCGCGTCTTGCTGACTAGACGCTCGTCACGCGTCAGGCTGCTGTCAGCAGTTTTTCGACCTCGCTGACGAGTTCGCGCAGGTGGAAGGGCTTGGACAGCACCTTGGCATCCTTCGGCGTGTTCGAATCCGGGTTCAGCGCCACTGCCGCGAAGCCTGTGATGAACATCACCTTGATGTCGGGATCGAGTTCGGTGGCGCGGCGCGCCAGCTCGATGCCATCCATCTCCGGCATGACAATATCGGTGAGAAGCAGTTCGAACGGCTCCTCGCGCATCCGGTTATAGGCCGAAAGGCCGTTGTCGAAAGACGCCACATCGTATCCGGCGTTCTGGAGCGCCTTCACGAGGAAGCGGCGCATGTCGTTGTCGTCTTCGGCAAGGAGGATTTTGGTCATGACGTCCCGCGGGTCTGGCTGTCTGGCGCAGGGCCTGAGGTCATTGGCCCCCGAGCGGCTGCATCTTGAAAGGTGTTCCCCCATAAGCAGGGCTCTGGGTAAAGAACCGGTGAAGACCGGCGCGATGATCGCGCATTCGTCTTCTAAGGCCGGAGAGATTGTGCTTTGGTAAACAGGCTAGCACGCGCATATGGCGTGCACGGCTTCAACAGTGAAGGCGTGATGACCGACTTCAATCCCGACAATCTACCGGACCCGACACCATCCCTGCCGTTTCGGCTCATCGAGCCGAAATTGCAGATCGTGCCAGTGGTGCTCGATGTGCCGCATGCCGGTCGGCAGTATCAGCAGTCCTTCCGCGAGGC
>JAYWHQ010000341.1:0-3060 GCA_043777655.1 Allobosea sp.
GCCCATGGTCTGCATGTCGGAATTGGGCCGAATGGTCTCGTCACGCGCCAGGATCGTCAGCCCGTTCACATCCTTGATCGGGATGACCGAATTGGCGAAACGCCCCTCGCCCCAGGCCTTTGCGGCGCGCTTGTGGGACTCCACCGCATAGGCGTCGACATCATCGCGCGAGAAGCCATACTTGGTTGCAATCAGGTCAGCCGCAATGCCCTGCGGCATGAAATAGGTGTCGATGGCGACACTCGGATCGACCGCGATGCCGAAGCCTGAAGCGCCCATGCCAACACGCGACATCGACTCGATGCCGCCGCCAATCGCCAGTTCCTTCTGGCCGGACATGACCTGCGCCGCGGCGAAGTTCACAGCATCGAGGCCCGAGGCGCAGAAGCGGTTGATCTGGATGCCGGGCACTTCCTTGCCATAGCCGGCCTTGAGCGCCACCGTGCGGGCGATGTCGGCACCCGCCTCACCGACAGGATCGACGCAGCCCATCACCACATCCTCGACCAGCTTGGTGTCGAGGTTGTTGCGGGCTTTCAGCGCCTTCAGCGTCTGTGTGCCCAACTCGATCGCAGTGACCTCATGGAGCGAGCCATCGGCCTTGCCCTTGCCGCGCGGCGTGCGCACGTGGTCGTAGATGAATGCCTCGGCCATGGAATCCTCCAGGATTATCGTTGTTCTCGACGTCTTTTGAACAGGTCATAGCAAAACCCTCCCCCTTGGCAGGGAGAGGGAGAAAACTCAGAACATGTCTGCACTCAGCGCCATGGTGGCATCCGAGCCCGCCGTGATGCGGGCCAGATGCGCCGCCGTCTCGGGCAAGGCGCGCTCCATGTAGAAGCGGGCGGTGGCGAGCTTGGTGTTCATCCGCTCTGTGGAACCGTTGGCGCCCGCCTTCAGCTTGGCCTGCGCGACCTTCGCCATCTTGGCATGCATGTAGCCCAGCGCCACGAGGCCGAAGAGATGCATGTAATCATGCGCGCCTGCGCCGGCATTGTCGGGCTTGGCCAGCGCGTTCTGCATGAACCACATCGTCGCCTGCTGGAGATGGCCGAGCGAAACCTGCAACGGCGCGAGAAAGCCCTTCAGGCCCTCATCCGCTGCATGCTCCTGACAGAAGCTGCCAACCTCGTTGAAGAAGGCCATGACGGCGCGGCCACCATCGCGGCCAAGCTTGCGGCCGACCAGATCCATCGCCTGCACGCCATTGGCGCCTTCATAGATCATGGCAATGCGGGCATCGCGCACGAACTGCTCCATGCCCCATTCGGCAATGTAGCCATGGCCACCATACATCTGCTGGGCCTTCACCGCGTTGTCGAAGCCGACATCGGTGAGCACGCCCTTGAGGATTGGCGTCATCAGGCCAAGCTGGTCATCCGCCGCCTGCCGCTCGCTGGCATCGCCGGAGCGATGGGCAATGTCGGAGGCGATCGCGTTCCAGATGACGAAGGCGCGGGCACCCTCGTTGAAGGCCTTGATCGACATCAGGTTGCGGCGCACATCCGGGTGCACGATGATCGGGTCAGCGGCTTTCTCAGGCGCCTTGGCGCCGGTCAGCGAACGGCCCTGGAGCCGGTCCTTCGCGTAGACGACCGCGTTCTGATAGGCTGCTTCCGACTGTGCCAGCCCCTGGATCGCGACGCCGAGTCGCGCCTCGTTCATCATCACGAACATGGCGTTGAGGCCCTTGTTCTCGGCGCCGATGAGCCAGCCTTTTGCGCCGTCATAGTTCATGAGGCAGGTCGAATTGCCGTGAATGCCCATCTTGTGCTCGATCGAGCCGCAAGTCGTGCCATTGCGCTCGCCGACCGTGCCATCGGCCTGGATATGGTTGCGCGGCACGACAAAAAGCGAGATGCCCTTGACGCCAGCCGGAGCGCCCTCGATGCGGGCCAGAACCAGGTGGATGATGTTCTCGGTGATGTCCTGCTCACCGGCCGAGATGAAAATCTTGGTGCCGGAGATGCCATAGGAGCCATCGCCATTGGGCACAGCCTTGGTCTTGATGAGGCCGAGATCGGTGCCGCAATGCGGCTCGGTCAGGTTCATCGTGCCGGACCAGACACCTTCGGCCATCTTGGGCAGATAAAGCTGCTTCTGCTCTTCAGAGCCGTGAACATGGAGTGCAGCCATCGCGCCCATGGTCAGGCCGGGATACATCGAGAAGGCCATGTTCGCCGAAGAGGAAAACTCGTTCATGATGGCGCCGAGCGTGTAGGGCAGGCCCTGGCCGCCATATTCCGGGTCCATGGCCAGGCCAATCCAGCCGCCCTGAGCATAAGCCTCATGCGCTTCCTTGAAGCCCTTCGGCGTAGTGACGCTGCCATCGGGCAGGCGCTTGCAGCCTTCGACATCGCCAGAGCGATTCAGCGGCTGGAGCACCTCTTCACAGAGCTTCGCGCCTTCTGTGAGAATGGCCTCGACCACGTCAGGGCTGGCATCGGCGAAGCCGGGCAGGTTGTTGTAGCGCTCGATCTGAAACACATCGTTCAGAAGAAACAGCACATCTTCAACGGGCGCCTTGTAGACTGGCATCGGATCCTCCCTGATCGCTTCACCTTCGGGCAATGGCAGCCTAGCCAAGCTTGAGCCTAGACACCAGTCCGAATAGTTTACATGTAAACTATCTTGTCCCGGATGGAAAGAGCTTCAAGGCTGACCGTGTCAGAATTTTGCGCAAAAAAAAATACCGCGCCCAGCGGCGCGGCATTTTTCAGAATTGCGTCACCGCACGTCCCGGAAAGGAGCTGTTTCTGGCTCAGCTCTTCGCGTTCGCCTTGGCGGCTTCGAGCTCGCGCAGAGCAACTTCGATGTCGGCGCGCTGCCCGGTCAACAGAACGATCTGCTCCTCGATCTGTGCGAGCGAAAGCGTCAGGCCGCCAGCGTTACCGGCTTCGCGAGACTCCTCGTTGGCAAGCATGGCGCGGATTTCGACAAGCGTGAAGCCAAGCTGCTTGCCCTTGAGGATAAGCGCGATGCGCGAACGGTCCCGCGCCGAATAGATGCGGGTCAACCCGGCGCGGCGCGGCTTAACAAGGCCACGAGCTTCGTAGAAGC
>JAYWHQ010000342.1:0-10523 GCA_043777655.1 Allobosea sp.
ATTGTCGCGGGTGTGGAAGCCGATGATCATGCCCTGATAGACCTTCCAGCCGGGCTCGATCACCATCGGGCCACGATCTTCGAGGTTCCACAGCGCATAGGCCACGGCCTCGCCAGCTTCGTTGGCGATCAGCACGCCGTTCATTCGGCCGGGGATTTCGCCCTTGTAGGGCGAATAGGCATGGAACAGCCGGTTCATGATGGCCGTGCCGCGCGTGTCGGTGAGCAACTCACCCTGATAACCGATGAGGCCACGGGTGGGCGCATGGAACACCAGACGCAGGCGGTTGCCGCCGGAGGGGCGCATTTCCAGCATCTCGGCCTTGCGTTCGGACATTTTCTGCACGACGACGCCGGAATGCTCCTCGTCGACGTCGATCACGACCTCTTCGATGGGCTCGAGCAGCTGGCCTGCCTCGTCACGCGTCATCACGACACGCGGGCGAGACACGCCCATCTCGAAGCCTTCACGGCGCATCTGCTCGATCAGGATCGCGAGCTGCAATTCGCCACGGCCTGACACGATATAAGCGTCCTTGTCCTTGGACTCCTCGATCTTCAGCGCGACATTGCCTTCGGCTTCCTTCAGCAGACGGTCGCGGATGACGCGGGTGGTGACCTTGTCGCCTTCGGTGCCGGCCAATGGCGAATCATTGACCAGAAAGGTCATGGACACGGTTGGCGGATCGATCGGCTGGGCCTGGATCGGGATGTCGAGCGCGGGATCGCAGAACGTGTCGGCGACCGTGCCCTTGGTCATGCCGGCAATGGCGACGATGTCGCCGGCGAAGGCCTCGTCCACCGGCTGCCGCTCGATGCCGCGAAACGCCAGGACCTTGGTGATGCGGCCCGACTCGACGATCTTGCCGTCGCGGCTGAGCACCTTGAAGGGCTGGTTCGGCTTGACCGAGCCGGACGAGATGCGGCCCGTGATGATGCGGCCAAGATAGGGGTTGGCTTCCAGCAAGGTGCCGAGCAGGCGGAAGGCGCCGTCCTCGACCTTGGGCGGGGCAACATGCTTCAGCACCAGATTGAACAGGGGGGCCATGCCCTCATCCTGCGGGCCTTCCGGCTTGTCGGCCATCCAGCCATTCTTGCCCGAACCGTAGAGGATCGGGAAATCGAGCTGGTCATCACTGGCGTCGAGCGCGGCGAACAGGTCGAAAACCTCGTTCACGACTTCGGTCACCCGGGCATCGGGCTTGTCGACCTTGTTGATGGCGACGATGGGCTTGAGCCCGATCTTGAGGGCCTTGCCGACCACGAACTTGGTCTGCGGCATCGGGCCTTCAGCGGCATCGACCAGCACGATCACGCCATCGACCATGGACAGGATGCGCTCCACCTCGCCGCCGAAATCGGCGTGGCCGGGTGTGTCGACGATGTTGATCTGCGCGTCTTTCCAGACAACCGAGGTACACTTGGCCAAAATCGTGATGCCACGCTCTTTTTCGAGGTCGTTGGAATCCATCACGCGCTCGGCGACGCGCTGGTTGTCACGGAAGGTGCCAGACTGTTGCAGCAGCTTGTCCACCAGCGTGGTCTTGCCGTGGTCAACGTGGGCGATGATGGCAATGTTGCGCATCTGGGTGGTCATGATGGGCGCCTTTCAAAGCGCGGCGCCCGGCTCATCGGGAACCGGGCGGCCTCAAAGGTCGGTAATCGACAGGATTTCGCTGCAGTGCACATAACGAATAAGCGTCGATCCGGCAACCTTTGGCTGTGCGAACATGTCAAGACGATGAAAGCAGATGAAGGATTTGCTTGACCTGCCGCTGGCAGGCGACATTCTTGCAACGGGAAAAGCCTGATCACAGGCACTGGCACCGGTCCTTCAAGAGGCAGGGCCAGAGAGGAAACCGGGAGCAGAACATGACACTTTTCAAGAACGGCCCGACGCCGGGCCGCACGCGTCGCCAAGCTGCGGCGCTGGCCCTGACGGCGTTTGGCGTGGCTGCGGCAATGCTTGGCCTGACAGCGGGAGCCGCACAGGCCCAGAGCTGGCCGCAGAAGCCCGTCACTGTCATTGTGCCATTTCCTGCAGGTGGCGGCACGGATACGTTTGCGCGGCCATTGGCTGCCCAACTGGAAACCCAGCTCGGCCAGCGGTTCATCATCGACAACCGCGGTGGCGCTGGCGGCACGGTTGGTGCCTCGGCCGCTGCCAAGGCAGCACCGGATGGTTACACGGTGTTCATCGGCGCAGCGCATCACGCGATCGCGCCGGCGCTTTATCCAAAGCTCGACTATGACATCGAGAAGGACTTCGTGCCGATCGGCATGATCTCGCGCCCGCCGCAGGTCATCGTCGTCAACCCGGACAAGGTTCAAGCCAAGACGCTTGCCGAGTTCATCGCGCAGGCGAAGGCCAATCCCGGCAAGATGAACTTTGCCTCCGCCGGCAATGGCACGACGCATCATCTGGCGGGCGAATTGTTCCTGCTGCTCTCGGGCACCAAGATCGTGCATGTGCCCTATCGTGGCGCAGGCCCGGCCCTGCAAGACCTTCTGGCCGGGCATGTCGATGTGATGTTTGATGGCCTGGGCTCATCCGCCGCGCAGATCACGGGCGGCAAGCTGAGGGCGCTCGCCCTTGCTGCACCTGTGCGCTCGCCGACAGTGCCCGATGTGCCGACAGCTGCAGAGGCCGGGCTTGCCGGCTATGAAGTCGCGACCTGGTATGCGCTCTGGGCGCCCAAGGGCACACCGGCTGACATCGTCACCCGGATGCGCGAAGAGCTGCGCAAGGCGCTGGGGTCCGAGCTGATCCGCACGACCTGGGCGAAGACAGGTTCCGACATTCCCGATGTCATGGGCGATGCGTTCCAGCCCTTCCTGGCGTCTGAAGTGGCGCGCTGGGGCAAGGTGGCGAAAGACGCCAATGTGAAGCTGGATTGAGCGGAGAAGGCGCGAGCTGCTCTCGAAGCAGGTCGCGCGCAACGGAAGCAATCAGCTGAAGAGCTTGAGCTTTTCAGCGGTTGCGAGCTGGTCGATCTCGGCCAGACCCGGGGTCTCGAGCGCCTGAAGCACGGGGCGAGGGATCGTTGCCTCGGACCCCGCATCGGGCCCGACATGCACTTCGCGGAACATCAGGTCATCATCTGAGTCTGCGTCGACATTGACGGGCTCGGCGGACATTTCGACAGGGATGTCCTCGAGAATGTCCTGCGACATCTCTGCTTCGAACAGATCTAGATCCGGATCGCTGAAGAATGAGACGTCACCCGCCTTGTCGACGTCATGCGCGTCCACGATCACGACATCAATGTCGGATTGCGACAGGTCTGACGGGCCATAATTGTCAGCTTCAGCGCGTGCCGTGGTTGCCGTCACAGCGCCCGAAGGGGTCGGCCCACCCTCCTGCCAGGCGTCGATCAGCGCATTGATTCGGCCCTCGAGCGAGCGCAGCGTGCGCACGACTTTCTGGGTGCGCTGTGCGGTCAGGTCCTGAAAGGTGCAGGCGGTGTAGATGTCGGCAGCGCGGCGATCCAGCGTGTCGCACATTTTCTGGTCAGAGCCGCCTTCGCGCAGCGCCCAGGCCGCTTCCTGGATCTGTTCGGCCGCCTCCAGAATGCTGGAGGTCGCGCTTTCGGTCGTGCGCACGATGGCGTCGAGCGCCTCTGTTGCCTCATCGAAGCGCGAGGCTTCCGCGCCATCGACGCCCGGTGTGGCCACCTCGATCTTCAGAAGCGCGATGGTTTTCGCCATCTCGACCAGATCAAAGCGCACGCGCTCGATCTGCTGCATGGAACGCTCGCCGCTGATGGCGCTTTCCAGCTTGCCGATGGCGTCCAGCAGAAGGTTTGTGTCGGCATTGCGGTTGCGCTGGGCATATTGCGCCAGGAACCAGCGCCCGCGCTCCGTCTCCATGACGGCGGCCTCGATGGCGCCGAAATCATGTTCGTTCAACGGTGACAGCGCCCGCGACTCGGCCATTGCGCGACTATTCCCTCTGGTCCCAGCGACCGATGGCAGACCGGCCATGCAGGCATGGCGGTATCCCATCAGCCGCGAATCTCGCAGAAACCTTTTAAGAAAGTCTGGATTTGTCTGGCAGAGAAAAGCGCGCTTCGTCATCTCAAGCGCGCAACCAGCCTGATCCTCACGCCAAAATCTGCCGTCGCCATCCATGACCCTTCGCCTTTCGCTGATGCAGGCACTGACCTTTCTGGGGCTCGGCATCTTTGTGCCGTTCTTCCCGGTCTGGCTGAACGCGCGCGGGCTTGGTGATTTTGCCGTCGGGTTCGTGATGGCCATTCCGGCCATCGTGCGGGTTCTGGCCTCCGCTCCGGTCACGGCGCTCGCTGACAGGCACATCACCGCCAGCCATCTGCTGGTGATCCTCAATCTCGTGGTGATGGCGGGCTATCTGCTGCTGTGGCCTTTGCGCGATGTCTGGTCGATCACGTTCGTGATGATTGCGCTGTCGGTGGCCTTCTCTGGCATCATCCCGCTCTCGGACGTCATCACCAGTGCAGCGGTGCGTGAGCATGGTGTGCATTATGGCCGCGTGCGCCTCTGGGGCTCGGTTGCCTTCATGCTGGCCACGCTGGCGGGCGGCTCGCTGCTGACACAGCTGGGCGACGCCTCGATCCCGCTGGTTCTGGCGGCCTGTGCGGCGCTGGCGGCCCTGGGCGCGGCCATCGTGCCCAGATTCGATGTGCGGCAAATTCCTGCAGCCACGCCGAATGATGCAGCGCCTGCAACCTTCTCGCGCGCGTTCTGGCTGATGGTCGCAGCCTCGGCCTGTGTGCAGGCCAGCCATGGCGCACTCTATACATTCAGTACACTCCACTGGCGCGGCCTCGGTTTTGGCGACACCACGATTGGCCTGTTCTGGGCCATTGGCATTGCGCTGGAGATCGCGCTGTTTGCCTTTGCTGGCGGCATTGTCGCGCGCGGCACGGCCGGTTTGCGCTGGATCGCCTTTGGCGCCGTCGCGGCCATCCTGCGCTTTGGACTGATGCCGTTCGAGCCGGGGCTCTGGGGCACGCTGGCACTGCAGGCCAGCCATGCCATCACCTTCGGCATGACCCATCTGGGCGTGATCGCAGCAATTTCCGTGCTTGCGCCCGAATCACGGCGCGGAGCCGCGCAGGGTCGGCTGACAGCCGCACAGGCGCTCGCCAACAGCGCAGCCATGCTCGGTTCCGGCCTGATCTATGCCAAGGTCGGAGGGCTCGTGTTTCTGGCGATGGTGCCGTTGGCGCTCGCCGGGCTGGTGTTCGCGCTGCTGGCGATGCGCCAAATTCGGCAAGAGCCGCGTCAGCCCCAGAGCGAAGCCTGAGGCGGGAAAACAAGGCTGTTCTCATAGGTCAGCCCACCCTCACGGTCTTTCGCCAGCAACAGCGGGCCGTCGAGATCGACAAAGCGTGCCTTGGGCGTCAGCAGCATTGCTGGTGCCATGGCGAGCGACGTGCCCACCATGCAGCCCACCATGATCGAAAGTCCGCTGGCAATGGCCGCGTCGCTGAGGGCCAGCGCCTCGGTCAGCCCACCGGCCTTGTCGAGCTTGATGTTGATGGCGTCATAAAGCCCCACCAGACGCGGCAATCCCGGCCGGTCATGCAGCGACTCGTCCGCACAAAGCGGCACGCTGCGCGGCAAGGTGGCCAGGGCCGCATCGTCGCTGGCAGGCAGTGGCTGCTCGATCAGCGCGACGCCGACATCGGCGCAAGCTTTCATGTTTTCGACGAAATTTTCAGACCTCCAGCCCTCATTGGCGTCAACCACCAACTCGCTGTCGGGTGCACCCGCGCGCACGGCGGCAATCCGCGCCGCATCGAGACCATCACCGCCACCGAGTTTCACTTTCAGGATGGCGCGGCCCGAGGCCTTCGCGGCGGCGTCTGCCATCGCGTCCGGGGTTCCAAGGCTGAGCGTGTAGCAGGTGGTGACCGGGCGCAGCCGGTCGATGCCGGCCAGCACATGGGCCGGCACTCCGGCGCGCTTGGCATCAAGGTCCCAAAGCGCGCAATCCAGCGCGTTGCGCGCCGCGCCGTGGGGCAGCAACCCCTGCAGATCGGCACGGTCAGCGCCTGCCTCGATGGCCGCGCGCGCCGTTTCGATCTGGGCTCGCACGCTGTCCGTGCTCTCGCCATAGCGCGCATAGGGCACGCATTCGCCACGGCCGGAATGTGTGCCTTCCGAGAGTGCGACGCTGACCACGACGGCTTCAGTGCGTGAACCCCGCGCAATCGTGAAGACGCCGGCAATGGGGAAACGCTCGACGGCTGATGTGAGTTGACGCATGGAAAGACTGGCCCTGATTGTGATGTTGGGCCAATCTAGCACTCGGGCGCGCCAATCGGCAGCCTCGGAACTGATGTTGTTTTTGCATGGCTGCCCCTTCCCCTGTCATCGATGAACCGGCCATTCAGGTGGCTGTGGCGGATTCCGCGCCCGTTGTGACCCTCACCGGGCGCTGGTGCGCTGATCGTGCACCTGTGATCGAGCCGCTGCTCGAAGAGATCCGCGGCAAGCTTGATGGCGCGCTGCGGGCCAGGCTTGATCTGTCGCAGATCACGCGGCTCGATACGATGGGTGCCTATGTGCTCGACCGGCTGCGCCAGCAGGCTCTGACCGACGGCACCGTTGTCGAGTTGACCAGCACGGATGCCCGTCACCGCATCCTCCTCAACGAGGTGTCATCGCATCGCGAAGAGCCTGTCCAGCCGCCGCCACGCTCGATCTTTGTCGATTTCCTTGTGGATGTGGGTGCCAACGTCAACAGATTCGGGCGCGACATTGCCGGTGGCACCAGTTTCCTTGGCGAGGTCGTGGTGGCGCTGGGCCGTGTCATCGCCCAGCCGTCACGGTTTCGGGGCATCGCGCTGGTCAACCAGCTTGAGCTGATCGCCTATCGCGGCGCGCCGATCATCATCCTGATCTCGTTTCTGGTGGGCTGCATCGTGGCGCAGCAGGGCATTTTCCAGTTGCAGCGTTTCGGTGCGACGGCCTTTGTGGTGAACCTGACCGGCATTCTCATTCTGCGCGAATTGTCGGTGCTGCTGACCTCGATCATGATCGCGGGTCGTTCCGGCTCGGCTTTCACGGCCGAAATCGGTTCGATGAAGATGCGCGAGGAGATTGATGCGCTCAGGGTCATGGGGCTGGACCCGGTCGAGGTGCTGGTGCTGCCGCGCATTCTGGCGCTGGTCATTGGCCTGCCGATCCTGTCCTTCATATCCGCGATCGCGGGTCTGGCGGGCGCTGGCCTTGTCGCATGGCTCTATGGCGGCATCGGCATCGACACCTACATCAACCGGCTGCAAAGCGTCATTACATGGAAGCATTTTGCGGCAGGTCTGTTCAAGGCGCCCTTCATGGCGCTGGTGATCGGCCTGATCGCCTGCATCGAGGGGCTCGAGGTCAAGGGCTCGGCTGAGTCGCTTGGACGTCAGGTCACGGCTTCGGTGGTGAAGGCGATTTTCATGGTCATTGTCGTTGATGGGCTTTTCGCCATGTTCTTCGCCGCAATTCGGTTCTAGAGGCGGTACAATGACGTCTGCCGCTGCCCTGTCCACTCCCATGCCATCTGCCACGTCATCTGCCCCCGGCAGCGCCGACGTGGTGATTCGTGTCCGTGACCTGAAGGTTGCCTTTGGCGAAAAGGTTATCATGGACGGTCTGGACCTGGATGTGATGCGCGGCGAGATTCTGGGCTTCGTCGGCGCCTCAGGCACGGGCAAATCGGTTCTGACCCGCGCCATTCTTGGTCTGGTGAAACACCAGCGTGGTCAGATCGAGGTGTTTGGCGAGGATCTGGGGGCACTCAACAAGATGCAGAAACGCGCCCTGGAACGGCGCTTCGGCGTCATGTTCCAGCATGGTGCGCTGTTCTCGGCCCTGACGGTCAAGCAGAACGTGCAGGTGCCGATGCGTGAATATCTGGATCTGTCACCGGGCTTGCTCGATGACCTTGCCATGCTGCGCATCGAGATGGCGGGGCTTAAACCCGACGCCGCCGACAAGCTGCCGTCAGAACTGTCCGGCGGCATGATCAAGCGCGCGGCCCTGGCGCGTGCGCTGGCGCTCGACCCCGAGATCGTTTTTCTGGACGAGCCGACCTCGGGACTGGATCCGATTGGCGCGGCCGAGTTCGACGAGCTGATCTTGACCTTGAAGCGCACTTTGGGGTTGACGGTCTTCATGGTAACCCACGATCTCGACAGTCTCTACTCCTCCTGTGACCGGATCGCGGCCCTGGCGGACAAGAAGGTTGTGGTTGCAGGCCCGCTCGAAACGGTGCTGGCCTGCGATCATCCCTGGCTGAAAGCCTATTTTGGTGGAGAACGGGCCCGCGCCCGCAAGGCGGAAAGGGCCTGAGGACAAGATCCCAGATGGAAACACGCGCCAACTACGCTCTTGTCGGTCTGTTCACGGTCGCGGTTCTCGCGGCCGCCTTTGGTTTTGTCTACTGGTTCAACGGCAATGGCGGCAGTGCCAAGCGCGAAGCCATTCGCATCGTCTTCAGCGGAACTGTGACTGGCCTGACGCGTGGCTCCAGCGTTCTCTTCAATGGGCTGCGCGTGGGCGAGGTGACGGACGTGACACTGCGTGCTGATGATCCGCGCCGCATCTATGCCGTCGTCGAGGTCGAGCGCACCACGCCGATTCGTGTGGATACCAAGGCGCGCCTCGAGGCTCAAGGGTTGGCGGGTGTCGTCGTCGTGCAGTTGATCGGTGGCGAATCCGATGCAGGTGTCCTGCAAGCTGCAGCCGGCCAGCCCTTGCCGACAATCTTCGCCGAGCGCTCCGAGTTTCAGGATCTTCTGGAAACCGTGCGCACCATTGCCAAGCGGGCCGATGAAGTGATGGGCAAGGTCGAGGGACTGGTGAAGGACAATGAGGCCGCCATCGGCAACACGGTGCGCAACATCGAGACTTTCTCCGGCGCACTCGCTAAGAATTCCGGCGGTATCGAGAAGCTGATGGGCAGCTTTGGCCAGATCGCCGACGTGGTCAGCCCGCTGGCCACGCGACTTGATGCACTCAGTGCGGATCTGTCCGGCCTCGTGCGTTCGCTCGACCAGCAGAAGATCACGCGCACGCTGGACAATGTCGACAAGTTTGCCGCAGCGCTTGGCGGTTCCAGCGGTGACGTGTCGAAGACGGTCAAGGATGTGGCCTCCATCACCGAAAAGCTCAACAAGGCAGCCGACCAGATCGAGGGCGTGCTCAAGGGCGCACAGGCGTTCCTGGGTTCGGCTGCAGGCGGCGAAGGCCAGGGCGCGCTCGCCGATGTTGGCGCAGCCGCCCGCTCGATTCGAGGTCTTGCCGACAATCTTGACCGGCGCACGGCCGAGATCACAGCGGGCATCAGCCGCTTCACGGGGCCCGGCCTGCGCGACATCGAGGCGCTGGCCAATGATGGCAAGCGCACTCTGGGCGATCTGAACCGCACCTTGCGCAGTCTTGAGCGCAATCCGCAGCAGTTCATCTTTGGCGGGCGCGCGCCCCTGCCGCAATATGGTGGCACGCGCTGATGCTGAACTGCTCCTCTGTTCCCGCTGCCAACCGTCCGATTCACACCACAAGTCCGGACCAGTCCATGCGTCGGCCTCGCTCGCGTCTTTCTCTGAAGTCAGTGCTTGTTCTGATGACTTTGGCTGCGCTGGGCGCTGGCTGCACCGGCCCTGCCCCTTCGGCCACCTTCGACCTGACAGCGCCATCCGGCTTTGGCCAGATTGCTGGCGGGCGCGCGCATCTGGTCGTGGCCGAGCCAACAACCGTGCAGGCGCTCGACTCTGACAGGATCATCGTGCGCGAAGCGGCGGGCGCCATTTCATTCCTCGGCGGCGCGCAATGGGCAGACCGGATGCCGCGCCTCGTGCAGACCCGCCTGATCCAGACATTCGAGAATGGCAGCCGCCTCGGCGCGGTCGGGCGTCCGGGCGAGCGCATCGTGCCGGACCTGCAACTCAACACCGATGTGCGCAGTTTCTCGGTTGATTCCGGCACGCGCGAGGTTGTGGTCGAGATCAGCGCCAAGCTGGTCAATGACCGCAGCGGCAAGGTGCGCGCGGCGCGCCTCTTCGTGTCCCGCTTGCCGCTTGCCTCGGTCGACGGACCGTCAGCGGCACAGGCACTGGATCGGGCCCTCAGTCTCGTTCTGGTTGATATTGTGCGTTGGGCCGGGCGCAGCTGAGTCGTTTCGCCAGATCCAGCGCCAGCATGGACAGAAATGGCCGCCTCCGGGCCAGCACAGTTAACGCTCTGTTAAGATCGGCCCCGAAACCGTGACTTCCCTGCAACACCGGTTTTCAAAGCACCCCCTGGCCTGTGTGCAGACCATCATTCCGGTTGATCGGGCGGTCGGCATTCGTATGGTGACTGGGCGTCGGGACTTTCCCGGTCGCAGTTTTTCGTTGCCGCTCCTGAATGAGCAGGATTGGGAACGAAAGACCGGGAAATGCGAAGACCGAGCTGAACGCCCCTCGAAGGGCCCAAGCAAAGTCTTTCAAGTCCCGAGGGTCTCGAAAACACTTTTGGAGGTTTCCAATGAAGCTCGCTAAGAGCCTT
>JAYWHQ010000343.1:0-10485 GCA_043777655.1 Allobosea sp.
GGATCAGGCCGCTGCGACAGCCTTGGAGAAGCTCGGATTGAGGAACTTCGCAAAATCCGGCAGGGCGCGGATCTGCTTCAGCTCCAGCATCTGGGCGGCATAGGTGCGCGCCTGGGTCAGCACCGTGTCGGTCAGCTCCCAGGTGTATTCGACATTGCTGGCGGCCAGCGCATGTTCCACCGCGCCCTTGTTGGCGCCCAGCTTCGCGACGGTCATTTCGGCGACAGCTGCCTTGTTGGCCATCATGAATTCCGACGCCTTGCGGTGGACGCCCAGCATGGCACGGACCAGCTCGGGGTCCTTGGCGGCGGTGTCCTCATGGGTCGCAAAGATCATGTTCAGCCCGCCCATGGCGGTGTTGTAGGGGTACTCGACCAGCTGGCCGACGCCGGTCGACATGGACAGGCCGGGGCCAGGCTCGGCACCGACATAGGCGTCGATGTCGCCGCGCGAGAGCATGGCATGCATCTCGCCGAAGGGCACGCGGGTGGCCTGCACATCGCGAATGGTCATGCCTTCCAGGCGCAGGCGCTCCATGATGAAGACCTCCTGCGTCGAGCCCGGCCAGATGCCGACCTTCTTGCCGCGCAAATCCTTGACCGACTTGATGTCCGAACCGGCCTTGGACACGACGCCCATGCCCTTGTTGCAGAAGGCACCGACGACCACCACCGGCTCGCCAGCAGCCGCGCCCAGCGTGGCGGCGGCAATGCCGAAGCCGCCGAAATCGACCGATTTGGTGACGACCGCATTCTTGCCGTCGGTGGGTGAGTCGAAGGTGATGATCTCGACCTTGAGGTTCGGCGGCAGGAAGCGCTCGTAGAAATGCGGCGTCATCGAGTGGATCAGGCGCAGCGAGCCCATCTTGATGGTGCGCGGGGCCTGCGCGCGCAGGATCGAGGGCATGGCGACGAGGCTTGTGGCAGCAGCGCCAGAGGCAAGGAGATGGCGGCGGTTCATCATGGGAACAATCCTTTGCGGTTGCAGTGTTGCGGGGGCAGGCGGAAGCGTTCAGGCGGCGGCGTTCAGCGAAGCGATATAGGCGCGCCAGCCACCCAGGCGCGTGATGTCATCGGCATGGGCCAGGCCCGCAGGCTCGACCAGAAAACCCTTGGGGGTGCTGCCATCAGAGAGACGCACCGTGCCGATGCAGAGCGGCGCGGGAACCGATGCGACAAAGGTCCCGAAACCCTCCGCTGGCCGGGCCCAGACCTCGGTCTCGATGGCGGCACCCGTGCCATCTTCCACGCGCAGCAGGCCCGGCCGTTTGGGTGGCCCGCCCGCCAGCGCATGAAAGCGATAATCGGCGGTTGTCGTGATCTTGCGGCGCAGAACCGCGCCACGCTGGGTCAGCTCGTGGTTCAGCGGCATGCCACTGAGATGCGCGCCCACCACGACGATTTCGATCAGTTCATTCATGCCATGTCCTTGTGCATCTCATGTCCTTGTGCATCCCATGTCCTCGTGCATCTCAGCTCTCAGGCCTCCGTCAATTGTCGGGAGACGCCAGACAGCGATTGCACGCCTCCGGTGCCAGTGAAGAAACGTGCGGCCACGGTCGCAAGCTGGCGATCGCTGCCTGCTGGCCCGATCAGCGTCAGGCCCGCAGGCAGGCCATCGCGGCGGAAAGGGCCGGGCGCGGCAATGGCAGCCAGATCGAGCAGGTTGACGAAGTTGGTATAGGTGCCAAGCTTCGTGTTGGGCCCGAGCGGATCGGCGGCCAGATCAGCCAGTGTCGGGAAGATCGGGGCCGTCGGCACGCAGAGCCCATCGAGCGCCTCAAAGACCCCATCCGAGATGCGCCGGAAGGCGGCCAGCCGGTACATCGCGTTGAAACAGTCAACGGCGGAATAGGCTTCGGCACCTGCCAGAATGCGGCGCGTCACCGGGTGCAGCGCGTCCGCCTGCTCATCCATGAAACGGCCGACGGCGGCCCGGCGCTCGGCCACCCATGGGCCGGAATAGAGCATCTGCGCGCAATCGAGGAAGGGCGCAAAATCGATCTCCACGAGTTCGGCCCCGGTCCCGGCCAGCTTGTCACGGCTTTCAACCCAGGCCTCATGTGCGAGATCATCGCCGAAAAAGCGCAGGTCCTTCGCCATCGGGATGCCGACCCTCGCGATGCTGCGCTGATGAGCAGGCAGCGGGCGCGCGTAAGGCTCGACCCGGTCAAAGACGGCGGCGACATCGAAGACGGCAACGGCGTCAGCAACATTCGCGGCGAAGATCGAGACCGCATCAAGCGTGCGGCAGGCGGGCACGACGCCGCGCGTGGACAGCGCCCCCAGCGTGGGCTTGAGGCCGACAAGATTGTTGAACGCGGCCGGAATGCGGCCCGACCCGGCCGTGTCGGTGCCAAGCGCAAATGTCACGATGCCTTGCGCCACGGCGACCGCCGAGCCGGAGCTGGAGCCGCCCGGCACGCGCGCCGCATCGAAGGCATTGCGCGGCACTGGGTATGGCGTGCGCACGCCGACAAGGCCCGTGGCAAACTGGTCGAGATTGGTCTTGCCGAGCAGGATGGCGCCCGCATCGAGCAGATGCTGAACCACGGGGGCGGTTGCGCCAGCGATGTAGCTGTAACCCGGACAGGCCGCCGTGGTCGGCAGGCCCGCCACATCGATGTTGTCCTTGACCGCGAACGGCACGCCCCAGAGCGGGAAGCGGGCCGGATCGAACGCAGGCAGCTGCGCTGCAGCCTCAAGCACCTGCGCGCCGGACACAAGATGCAGGAAGATGCCGGGATCGGCGACAGCATCGAGCCGCGCCAGGCACTGCCCGACAATGTCAGCGGCAGATGCCCCGCCGCGATAGCGGGCATGCAGCTCCTGTCTCGTGATCGACTGATGCACCATCATGCGCCTGCGGTTGGACGACCAGATCAAAGCAAGCGGCATGCCAGAGGCACGATTGGGATCGGCAGTTTTAAACCATTGAAAAATGGCGCTATTTCTTCAATGCAGTGGCAAGCGGCGAGCCCGGGCGATGCCGGGCGCAGTAAAACTGCATACAGTTTGAAATACATGCCTATTTATTAGGCATATATGCAGCCAACGCGCGATCCGGGTGCAAGAATTATGGGCATGATCCGGCAGCGGGAACTTCGCTTGCAGAAGTCATCAGCGCCAGCTGTGCCCGCGTGTTCACGAGATGGTCGCGCATCAGCCCTGCCGCCTGCTGCGCCTGCCCGCGCAGGATCGCGGTGAGGATCGCCTCATGCTCGCGGTGGGACCGCGCGAGCCGCTCGGGCGCCTCAAGCTGCGCCCCGCGATAGGGCGCCAGCCGCTCGCGCGTGGAGAGCGCCAGCTCGCCAAGATAGGCATTGTGCGCGCCCTCATAGATCAGCGCGTGGAAGGTGACATTGCCTGCGCGGTATTGCACCACATCGCCCGCCCGCATCGCGCCACCCATCGCGACATGCTGCGCCTCCAGCCTGCACCGCTCGGAAGCCGTCATGGCCAGGCAGGCGCGGGCCGCGCAGAGCGATTCAAGCTCGGCCATGACATCGAACATCTCGCGCAACCGGGTCTCGTCGACATGGGCGACCAGCGGCGTGCGGTGCGGCCGGAGCTGGACAAGCCCGCTGGCCGCCAGCTGGCGCAAGGCCTCGCGAACCGGCGTGCGCGACGCGCCAAAGCGCTGGCCAATGCGCCCCTCGTCAAGCGCATGACCTGGCTGCAGCCGCTGTGCCACGATGTCATCGGTGAGGCCGAAAACGATCAGGTCCGTCAATGTGGTCTGTGCAGGATCAGGCTTCATCGTGGGCAGCAGAGTTCAATGGACTGCTGCCAAGGTCAATAACCCGGCCAAGAAATGACTTGTTCTGGCAAGAAATGACTTGTCCTGGAAACAGATGACTTGCCCGGAAAGAAATGACCTGCCCGGCAAAGAGCGGCTTGCGGTCAGGCGATGCAGAGATGATGGCGGGTGCTTGCCGTGCATGCCAGCCTGGCGGTTCGGGTTGAGCACCGGCGCTGCGCCACCACAGCCAGACTCAGCAACCGGGCGCAGCACCGAAGGCCTGCCCGAGCGGAAAATGGCAGGCGACGCTCCGGCCCGCGCCGAGCCCTTCCAGCTGCGGCGTCTCGCTTGTGCAGCGCGCCTGCGCGTGGGCGCAGCGCAGATGGAAATGGCAGCCGGAGGGCGGCGACAGAGGCGAGGGCAGCTCGCCGGCGATGGGGCGGAACTCCGCCTCGCCCGTCAGCGTCAGCCGGGGGATGCTGTCGAGCAGGCCGCGCGTGTAGGGGTGGCGCGGCGCCTCATAGATCTCGTTCGCCGTGCCCAACTCGACGATGCGCCCGAGATACATGATCGCGACGCGGTCGCAGAGGTGGCGCACGAGGCTGAGATCATGGCTGATGAACAGAAGGGTCAGGCCAAGCTCGCGCCGCAGCTTGAGAAACAGGTTGATGACCTGCGCCTGGATCGAGACATCGAGCGAGGCCACCGGCTCGTCACAGACCAGCATGTCGGGCTTCATGGCGAGCGCGCGTGCAATCGCGATGCGCTGGCGCTGGCCGCCGGAAAACTGATGCGGATAGCGCTCGGCCACCGATGCTGGCAGGCCCACCGCCTCCAGCCAGCGTGCCACGTAAGCCGGCGCCTCAGCCCGGCTGACGAAACCATGATGGATCGGCCCCTCGGCGATGATGTCGCCAATGCGGAAGCGCGGGTTGAGCGAGCCGAACGGATCCTGAAACACCATCTGGATGCCGGTCGTGGTCTTCAACGGTCTGGTGCCCTCGCCCATCACCGGCTGGCCATCAAACAGCACGCGGCCTTCGCTCTGCGGCAGGATGCCGGCCACGATGCGCCCGAGTGTCGACTTGCCGCAGCCGGATTCGCCCACGAGGCCAAGCGCCTCGCCTTTCGTGATTGTCAGATCAATGCCGTCCACGGCATGCACGCTGCGCCTCTCGGCTGGCCGCCCAAACAAGCCACCGAGCCGCTGGCCCAGACTGGGCCGGCTCTCGAAGCGATGGCTGACGCGCGCGATTTCAAGCAGGGTGCTCATGCTGAAACCCCCTCAGGATGGTGGCAGCGATAGCGGCGCAGGCCGGTGTCGGTTTCATCGGGCTCGATGGCGCAGAGATCGGTGGCATGGGCGCAGCGTGGCGCAAAGGCGCAGCCGGGCTGGAGATCGAAAATCGATGGCGAGGCGCCCGGAATCTGGACGAGGTCCTCGCCCGGTCGCGACCGCGAGGGCAGCGAGCCCAGCAGCCCCGCCGTGTAGCGATGGCGCGGGTCGGACAAGACGGTGCTTGTGTGCCCCGCCTCGACGATGCGCCCGGCATACATGACCAGCACGCGGGACGCGAGCGAGGACACCACCGCCAGGTCATGGCTGATCCAGATCATCGCCGTGCCCAGCGTGCGGGCCAGAATGCGCATCTCGGCCAGAATCTGCGCCTGGATCGAGACATCGAGCGCAGTCGTCGGCTCATCGCAGATGATGAGGCTGGGCCGGTTCACCAGCGCGATGGCGATCGCAATGCGCTGGCGCATTCCGCCGGAGAACTGATGGGGCCAGGCGTCAAGCCGCGCCGCCGGATCGGGAATGCGCACCTGCTCCAGAGCCTCGATGCAACGAGCGCGATTGGCGCTGGCATCACGCGCGCCATGCGCCTCCAGCGCCAGCACCATCTGCTGGCCAATGGTGAGAACCGGGTTGAGCGTCGTCGAGGGGTCCTGAAAGACCATGGCGATCTCGCGGCCACGCAGCGCGCGCAACTCCCGCATCGGCAGGCCGACAAGCTCGCGCCCGGCAAGTCTGACCGAGCCGCCGGCAATGCGCCCCGGCGGATCGACAAGGCCGAGCAGCGAAAACCCGGTGACGCTCTTGCCGGAGCCGGATTCGCCCACCAGCCCGACAATCTCGCCAGCCGCCACATCGAACGAGACATCGCGCACGGCGGCGAATGTGCCGTTGCGCGTGTCAAACACGGTTGTGAGATTGCGGACTTCCAGTAGCTTGGCCATCATCGCCGCAGCCTCGGATTGAGCTGGTCGCGCACCTGATCGCCGACGATGTTGATGGCGACGATCAGCACGATCAGCGCGATGCCGGGATAGATCGAGATCCAGTAGCGGCCCGACAGCATGAACTGGAAGCCATTGGCGATCAGCATGCCAAGCGAGGGTTCACTGACCGGCAGCCCAAGACCGAGAAAGGAGAGTGTGGCCTCAAGTGCAATGGAGCTGGCCACCTGCACGGTCGCCACCACGATGAGCGGAGGCAGGCAATTGGGCAGGATGTGGCGAAACACGACGCGCCAGGCCGGAAGCGGCGTTGAAAGTGCGGCCTCGACATAGTCCTTGGCGCGTTCGGAAGCTGCAGCGCCATGGGCTGTGCGGGCAAAATAGGCATATTGCGCGGTGACGAGCGCCGCAATCAGCGGCCATTTGCCCTGTCCGAGAAGCGCTGTCAGCACCAGCGCCAGCAGGATGGCCGGGAAGGACAATTGCAGATCGACAATCCGCATGATGATGGTTTCGACCAGGCCACCCTTGAACGCGGCAAAGGCCCCCAGCGACGCGCCAATGGCAAAGGCAATCGCGCCGGCCACCACCCCCATCTGGATCGAGATGCGCAAGCCATACATGATGGCAGAGAGGAGATCGCGCCCCTGCGCATCGGTTCCCAGCCAATGGACATAGCCGCTGGAGCCGACATAACCGGGCGGGCGGCGCGCATCGGCGAGGCGCAAGGTCGCCAGATCATAGGGGTTCTGCGGCGAAATCCAGGGCGCCGCCAGCGCAATCAGCAGCACCAGCAGCACGATGGCCAGCGCCACCACAGCCACGCGGTTGAGCCGGAAATCAGCCCAGAACCGGGAGAGTGCGGTTTCAGCCTTCATCGCGCCCGCCGGGTGCGCAGACGCGGATCAAGCGCTGCATAGGACAGGTCGACCGACAGGTTGATGACGATGAACAGCAACGCGACCAGCATCAGATAAGCGACCATGACCGGGCGGTCGAGCGTCTGGATCGAGTCGATGATGAGCTTGCCGACGCCGGGCCAGGAGAAGATCGTCTCCGTCACCACGGCGAAGGCCAGTGTCGAGCCGAATTCGAGGCCGAAGACCGTGATGATCGGGATCGAGATCAGCTTCAGGACGTGCCGGCTCAGGATCGTCGCCTCGCTCTCGCCAGCCGCGCGGGCGAACTTGATCGTGTCCGTCAGCATGAGTTCGCGCGTGCCGGCCCGCGCCAGTCGCACCATCATCGCGAACTTGAAGAGTGACAGGTTCAGCGCAGGCAGCAGCATGTGCTTGAGCCCGTCTGCGGTGAACACGCTCCATTGCCGCCCGAACAGCTCGATGGTCGGACCGCGCCCGCCAGCCGGCAACCAGCCCAGCTGCACCGCGAAGGTGAAGATCAGCACCAGCCCGATCCAGAAGGTCGGTACCGAAAACCCCAGGATGGACACCGCCATCACCAGTTTGGCGAACACATTGTCCGGCCTGTAGCCTGCAAGGATGCCGAGCGGCACGCCCAGCAGCGTGGCGCCGATCACCGCTGCCAAAGTTAGCTCAAGCGTTGCCGGCAGGCGCGAGCCAATCAGCTCCAGCACAGGCATGTTGTAGACGAAGGAGCGCCCGAAATCGCCGCGCACCAGCCGCCCGAGAAAATCGAGATATTGCTTCCACAGGGGTTGATCGAGCCCATAGGCGCGGATCGTCTGCTCGCGGATGGCTTGCGTGGCATCGGGCGAAATCAGCACGTCGATCGGGTTGCCGATGGCATAGACACCGACAAACACCATCACCGAAATGACAAGCATCACGATGAGCGCTTGCGCCAGCCGCTGGAGCGCAAACTCTAGCATTGCCAGACGCCGCCCGCGCTCATGTCTGGCCGCCTGCGCTCATGCCCAGCCATGCTCGATCAGAGCCACGGTCTCGGCAATCGCGACATCCCAGATCGCCTGCATCTCGGCATCGGGGCGCTGATAGACGCCGCCATAATTGCCATCGCCGAGCAGTTTCTTTTTGGCACCCGGATCGAGCTGCTGGAAGAACGCGATTGGCAGCATCGGTTTCTGGCCATCCGGCGAGGTGATGCCGGGCAGGCGCGTCCAGGGAAAGTTCTCCATCCAGGAGGCGTGCGAGGCGACCGGGTCGGTCTCCACCACCTTGGCCATGGTCTGGGGCGCCGACCACCAGTTGTGCCATTTGACCTGGCAGCCACGGTTGCGATCAAGCCATTCCAGCACCGCCCCATGCGCGGGCGAATTGCCGCCATGGCCATTGACGATGACGATGCGCCGGAAGCCGGACCGCACCATGCCATCCAGCACATCGGTGAGGACCGCGCACAGCGTCGAGAGCTTCAATGTCACCGTGCCGGGATAATCGACGAAGCTCGGTGTCAGGCCGTAATTGATGACCGGGAACACCGGCACCTGCAGGCCTTCGGCTGCCTCCACTGCAACACGTTCAGCCAGGATCGCGTCGACGCAGAGGCTCAGATGCGCATGCTGTTCGGTCGATCCCACAGGCAGGATGGCGCGGTCATCGCGCGCCGCATGCGCCTCCACCTGCATCCAGTTCATTTCGGCAATCCGCATCGTCACAACTCCCGTGGGGCGGCAATGCGCCTGCCATTCGCGATTTCATCGTCACTATCGAACATCGCCAGCACGACCTTGGCCATCAGCGCCGACAATTGCTCGCGCTCGACCAGCGACAGGGGGCTGAGCATTTCCTCCTCCAGCGCGATGAAGCGCGGCAAGGCTTCATCGAGCAGGGCGCGGCCCTTGGCTGTCAGCGTCAATGGCTGGGCGCGACGGTCCTGCGCGCCGATGCCGCGCGCGATCAGATCGAGCGTTTCAAGCCGTCCGACAGCACGGCTCATCGTGTTCTTGGGAAAGGCGGTCGAAGAGGCGATCTCTCCAGCTGTGACCCCGTCCATCAGCATCAGGCTGTAGATGATGACGAACTCGATGCGGCTCAGCCCGAAACGCTCCTGCACCCAGCCATAGAGCGGGTGGTTGTAGCGCAGGGCCAGATAGTTGAACCGGGCGGCAAATCCGCAAGGATTGCGCCACAGCCGCGCATGGGTGAACACATCAAGGCGCTGCCGGTCCAGCAACTCGCCTCCTGACTGTGCAATTGCCGAAATTTGTGGCGGTAACAGTTCCAAAATGAACCTCTTTGTCTGATTTGCCGAGTATACCCGCCAAATTTAGTTCCACAAGGAGTTGACGTCAGCGAAATGCCGTTCTTGAATGCGAGATCAGCCCTGGCCGCCTCTGGCCGAGGGGCTCTGCGTCCTGAGAGGTTTCCATGCGCATTTCCCTTCGCTCATCCCTGTTCGGCTTCAGCCTCGCCTTGCTTGCCTCCTCGGTCAGCGCCCAGACGCTGACGATTGGTGTTCGCGGCGGTCCGGATTCGATCGATCCGCATTTCACCGCCACCGGCACTCATGCCGAGGCGCTCAAGCATGTGTTCGACACCCTGGTCTGGTCCGGCGACGGGCTTGAGCTTGAGCCGCGCCTGGCCGAGAGCTGGAAGCCGCTGAACGACACCACCTGGGAGTTCAAGCTGCGCCGGGGCGTGAAATTTCACGATGGCTCGGATTTCACCGCCGAGGATGTGAAGTTCTCCATCGAGCGCATCCCGGTCGTGTCCGGCCCCAACCCGACGATGATCTATGTGCGACGCGTCAAGGAAACCAAGATCATCGATGCGCACACGGTCCACATCATCACCGATGGTGCAGCGCCCGTCCTGCCGAATGATTTCATCCGCCTTTTCATCGTCTCGTCGAAGGCCGCCGCGGGGCTGACGAAGGAAAGCGCCAATGAGGCGTTCAACTCCGGCAAGTCGGCGGTTGGCACCGGCCCTTACAAATACGTCTCCTGGCAGCCGAAGGGCGATCTGGTGCTGGACCGGTTCGATGGCTACTGGGGGCCGAAGGAGCCCTGGGCGCGCCATGTCCGGAAGGAGATTCCCAACGATGCCGCCCGCGTGGCCCAGCTCAAGGCCGGCCAGCTTGACCTCATCACCCGCGTGCCAGCCACTGATGTGGCAGCCCTGAAGCGCGACCCGAAGCTCTCGGTGCAGACCATCGAGACCGTCTATGTCTTCAATGTCGAGATGGACATGCGCGACAAGGCGCCCGGCGTCTCGGCCAAGGATGGCTCTGCCCTCGACAAGAACCCGTTCCTGAACCTCAAGGTCCGCGAGGCGATTGATCTGGCCATCGACCGCAAGACGCTGGCCGAGATTTCGATGGAAGGGCTCGGCTCGCCCGCCAGCCAGATGGTGACGCCGTCGATCTTCGGCTTCAACAAGAGCCTCGGCGAGCGCAAGCATGATCCGGTTGCGGCAAAGAGGCTGCTGACAGAGGCCGGCTATCCCAATGGCTTCCGCATCCAGTTCGCCTTCACGCAGGACCGTCTGCCGGGCGACACGCAGGTGGGCACATCGATTGCGCAGATGCTCGCGGCCATCGGCATCGATGCCAGGCCGAATGCGGCGC
>JAYWHQ010000344.1:0-3044 GCA_043777655.1 Allobosea sp.
GCGGCTGGCACGGTCTACTGGACGCTGGTGCTCTCTGCCCGTTGAAACATCCGAGAATGATTTCTGTCGAAGCCTGATCGCTGATCGCCGGAGTATCCTTCTCCCCTTGCGGGAGAAGGTGGCACGGCGCAGCCGTGACGGATGAGGGGTTGGGGCCCGAAAGGCAAACAAGTCCCTCATCCGCCCTTCGGGCACCTTCTCCCGCAAGGGGAGAAGGGCATCGCTCGCGAAATCTTGCAGGACGCTCGTCCGAACGGATTGCGTTCGCACGGTGTCGCTTGGCTCGCGCTTCAAATCCGGTGGAACAGCGCGCGCCGCTCTTGCACGCTGCAGGCCAAGGCCGTAACCGGAAACGATGACCCAGAACAGCCATCACGACAGCATTCTCATCATCGATTTCGGCAGCCAGGTGACGCAGCTCATCGCGCGGCGTGTGCGCGAAATGGGCGTCTATTGCGAGATCATCCCCTTCCAGTCGGCCTCCGCCGCCTTTGCCCGGATGAAGCCGAAGGGCGTCATCTTTTCCGGTGGCCCGGCCTCGGTGACGGAAGCCGGCAGCCCGCGCGCGCCGCAGGAGGTGTTTTCGACCGGCCTGCCGATCCTTGGCATCTGTTATGGCCAGCAGACCATGGCGCATCAGCTGGGCGGCAAGGTCGAGGGTGGCCATGCAGCCGAGTTTGGCCGCGCCGACGTCAGCATCGTCCAGCCCTCGGCTCTCTTTGAGGGGCTGTGGGAGGAGGGCGGGCGCTATCCTGTCTGGATGAGCCATGGTGACCGGGTGACGCAGCTGCCAGCGGGTTTCACCGTCAAGGCCACATCTGAGAACGCGCCCTATGCGGTGGCGAGCGACGAGGCGCGGCGCTTTTATTCCACCATGTTCCACCCTGAAGTGGTGCACACACGCGATGGCGCCAGGCTCCTGAAGAACTTCGTCATCGCCATCTGCGGCTGCAAGGCCGACTGGAGCATGTCGGCCTATCGCGCCGAAATGATCGCGAAAATCCGCAATCAGGTCGGCAAGTCCCGCGTGGTCTGCGGCCTGTCGGGCGGCGTCGATTCAGCTGTTGCCGCCGTGCTGATCCACGAGGCGATTGGCGATCAGCTCACCTGTGTCTTTGTCGATCACGGGTTGATGCGCCATGCCGAGGCTGACGAGGTGGTGGGCCTGTTTCGCGGCCATTTCAACATCCCGCTGGTGCATGTGAATGCTGAAAAGCTGTTCCTCGACGAGCTCGCCATCTGCGGCGCGGACCCGGAAGCCAAGCGCAAGGCCATTGGCCGCCTGTTCATCGACGTGTTCGATGCGGAAGCCAAGAAGATCGCCAGCGATGGCAAGGGCGCGCCGGAGTTCCTGGCGCAAGGCACGCTCTATCCCGATGTGATCGAGAGCGTCTCCTTCACCGGCGGCCCGTCCGTCACCATCAAGAGCCACCACAATGTCGGCGGGCTGCCCGCGCGCATGAACATGAAGCTGGTGGAGCCGCTGCGTGAGCTCTTCAAGGACGAGGTGCGGGCGCTGGGCCGCGAGCTTGGCCTGCCCGAGGCTTTTGTCGGCCGCCATCCCTTTCCGGGGCCGGGCCTTGCCATCCGCATTCCGGGCGAAGTCACCAAGGAAAAATGCGACATCCTGCGCAAGGCCGATGCGATCTACCTCGACGAGATCCGCAAGGCGGGCTTGTACGATACGATCTGGCAGGCCTTCGCCGTGCTGCTGCCGGTGAAGACGGTCGGCGTGATGGGCGATGGCCGCACCTATGACCACGTGCTGGCGCTGCGCGCCGTCACCTCCGTCGATGGCATGACCGCCGATTTCTATCCCTTCGACATGAACTTCCTCGGCCGCGCCGCCACGCGCATCATCAACGAGGTGAAGGGCATCAACCGCGTGGTCTATGACGTGACCAGCAAGCCGCCGGGGACAATCGAGTGGGAATGAGGGCGCGTCATATGGCGGCCGCACGCCCATGAGCCGAAAAGCTGCGTCCCCGTCGCGCGAGCGTCGCATCAAGCGGATCTGTGCCCGCTACAACCTGCATTTCATGACGGCGCAGAAGCCGGACAAGCAGGTTCTGGCGCATGGCGGCTACATGCTGCGGGACGCCGCGACGATGACAATCCTGCTTGGCGACAAAGGATATCTCTTCTCTGCCGATCTCGACGAGGTCGAGGCGCATCTGGATGCGATGGCTGATGATGTTGCGAGCAAGCTGCCGGGGGCGATTTAGGAGAAGTGAGGGGGGTACTGTTTCTTGGTGCTGAATAGATTGCCAGTTGCCGGCAGCTGTGCAAGTTCTGCCGTATGGGGCGTGACGAAGCAGTTGAATTGACCGATGCATTTCTTAGAGAGCCGAAGACGCTTTCTGGGTCGCCGCCAGAGTTCGGGCCTTGGAAGAAACTACCCGGCGGTCCAATGAGAACCGCAAATTGGCCCTTGGCCGATGCCTCGGGAATAGTGCGGTCTGGAAGGATCTCTGTGAATTATTCGCCGTCATCTCAAAAATCATTCACGATAGCGACGATCTTCAGAGAAGAATGTGTATGTAGGATCGATTTTGTTGATCAAGCTACTTGCCACTCCAACCCACTATGGGCGCAACTTTACGGTCTCCCGCCTAGTGTGTGTGGCCCGCATTTCCATCCTTGGGGCGAGAATCGGCGGCATATCCTTGAACAGGATGTGTGGAGCCTGCCTTGTCGCATTCCATTGCAACCTCAAATCCGCCGCTTCGAGCAGGCATTTGCATGGCTCGCCGATCAGATTAATCTAGCACTAACGGATGAACAGCGACTGTTTTCTCCCCCTCAAGAGTTGGTGTAGCAATGAGCTGCGAAGCTATCGATTTTGCAATGACTGGATTTACCCGTTGTGAGTTGACCGCAGACGGTGCGCGCATGGCGACGCATTGCCTGTATCCGTCATTTGAAACGGTGCAAATTTTTGTGGTTAAAGAAGGTGATGGCTTTACGGTCCACGATGATCGGGGGGCTTTTCACGTTGGTTGGTCACATGGGCGTGATGAAAACAGGATTATCAGTGCTCTGAA
>JAYWHQ010000345.1:0-10441 GCA_043777655.1 Allobosea sp.
ATGGCCAAGGATTGGCGCACGGACCGTTATCTGCGCCGACTGGAAGCCATGCTGCTGGTCGCCGACAAGGATATTGGCCTGCTGCTGTCCGGCACCGGAGATGTGCTGGAGCCGGAAACGCTGGCGGGCGGCCAGGTGCTGGCCATCGGCTCCGGCGGCAACTATGCGCTGGCAGCCGCACGCGCGCTGATCGACACCGATCTCGACGCCGAGGCCATCGTGCGCAAGGCCATGCAGATCGCGGGCGATATCTGCGTCTACACCAACCATTCGCTCGTGATCGAGAGCCTTGAGGCGACATCATGACCACTTTTTCCCCCCGCGAGATCGTTTCCGAGCTGGACCGGTTCATCGTCGGCCAGCGTGATGCCAAGCGCGCAGTCGCCATTGCGCTGCGCAACCGCTGGCGGCGCCAGCAGCTGACCGGGCCGCTGAAGGACGAGGTCAGCCCCAAGAACATCCTGATGATCGGCCCCACCGGCTGCGGCAAGACCGAGATTTCAAGGCGGCTGGCCAAGCTTGCGAACGCGCCCTTCCTCAAGGTGGAAGCGACCAAGTTCACCGAGGTCGGCTATGTCGGCCGCGACGTCGAATCCATCGTGCGCGACCTGCTGGAAATCGGCATCAGCCTGGTGCGCGAGGGCAAGCGCAAGCATGTGCAGGCCAAGGCACACAAGGCAGCGGAAGAGCGCGTGCTGGATGCACTCGTCGGTTCGACCGCGAGCCCGACAACGCGCGATTCCTTCCGCAAGAAGCTGCGCACGGGCGAGCTGGACGACAAGGAAATCGAGATCGAGCTGTCAGGCGCCGGCAACACGCCGATGTTCGAGCTGCCGGGCATGCCGGGCGGCTCGGTGGGTGCCGTCAATATCGGCGACCTGTTCGGCAAGGCCTTCAACCAGAAGGGTCGCCCGCGCCGCGTGATCGTGCGCGAGGCCTATGAGCCGCTGGTGGCGGAAGAGAGCGACAAGCTGCTCGACAATGACGCCATCGTGCAGGAGGCCATCTCGCAGGTCGAGAACAATGGCATCGTCTTCCTCGACGAGATCGACAAGATCTGTGCCCGTGAGGGGCGCGGCGGGGCTGACGTCTCGCGCGAGGGCGTGCAGCGCGATCTGCTGCCGCTCATCGAGGGCACCACCGTCTCCACCAAGCACGGCCCGGTGAAGAGCGACCATATCCTGTTCATCGCGTCGGGCGCTTTCCACGTCGCCAAACCGTCGGACCTTCTGCCGGAATTGCAGGGTCGCCTGCCGATCCGGGTCGAATTGCTGCCGCTCGATGTCGAGGATTTCAAACGCATCCTGACCGAGACCGAGGCCAGCCTCGTCAAGCAGACCATCGCGATGCTGGGCACGGAAGAGGTCACGCTGATCTTCACTGAAGATGCCGTGCATGCGCTGGCGCAGGTGGCTTTTGACGTGAATGCCTCTGTCGAGAACATCGGGGCACGGCGACTGCAAACCGTGATGGAGCGCGTGCTGGATGACATTTCCTATACGGCGCCTGACCGCTCCGGCGAAACACTGACCATCGATGCCGCCTATGTGACGGCGCGCGTTGGTGAATTGTCGAAGAACGCTGATCTCAGCCGCTTCATTCTCTAGTTGCACCGCGATCTTGTTGCGCGCTTCCGGACGCAGCGTCAGCATTGCCAAGCCAGCCTGAAACCGGCAGGCTGAGGCTTGCATGGAGTGTCACGCCGCGCCTGTGGGCCTGAGTGACCGTCGCCTGATGCGGCAAAATCGGGGAGTTTCAGCGCCATATGTCGAAAGCGGATGGACCATCAGGGGGGCCATCATCACATCTGGCGCGTGATTCAGCTGTTGTCGGGGCAGCCACCGTGCTGTCGCGCCTTCTCGGCTTTGTGCGGGACATCCTGATTGCCCGCATGCTGGGCGCGGGACCCGTCGCCGATGCGTTTCTGGTCGCGTTCCGCCTGCCCAACCTGTTCCGGCGCGTGCTGGGCGAGGGCGGGCTGAATGCGCCCTTCGTGCCGCTTTATCTCCAGATCAAGGCCGACCATGGCGAGGCCGGAGCGCGGCGCTTTGCGGGGGAGGCGGCAGCCAGTTTTGGCGTGGCGCTGGCGGTGCTGGCAGCCCTGACCGAGTTGATCGCGCCGTGGCTGGTGCTGGCCATTGCGGGTGGCTTTCGTGATGCGCCGATGACATTTGCACTGGCCGAGAGCTACACGCGGCTGGCCTTGCCATTCCTGGCTTTCACGACCCTTGCTTCGCTGCTGGCCGCCATTCTGAATGCCGAGCGGCGCTTTGCCATCGCGGCGCTGGCGCCCGTGCTGCTGAACGTCGTGATGATTTCGGCGCTGTTCTTCATCGAAATCAAGGGCCTTTCGCCGCCGCAAGGCGCCAAGACGCTGGCCATCGCTGTCAGCCTTGGTGGGGCGGCGCATCTTGCGATGATCGCGCTGGCGCTGATGCTAGGGCGGCCGGGGTTTCCGCCGCTCCGGCTGCGCTGGACGCCGGATCTGACGCGGCTGATCGTGCTGGGCGTGCCTGCGCTTCTGGCTGCTGCGACATCACAGCTCGTGCTGCTGGTCGCGACCCAGATTGCCTCGGTGCAGCCGGGCGCTGTGTCGTGGCTTTATTATGCCGACCGCGTGTTCCAGCTGCCGCTTGGCTTTGTCGCTGTCGCAATGGGCGTTGTGCTGCTGCCGGAGATTGCGGCGAGCGAAGCCGCTCATGACGCGCAAGGTCGCCGCAGCACGGTGGACCGGGCACTGGTGCTGGGGCTGGCCTTTGCTGTGCCTGCCGCTGTCGCGCTGGTTTTGCTGGCCGAGCCGATCATCTCGATCCTGTTCGAGCGCGGCAAGTTTGGCGCGATTGATCGCGAGCGCACCTCGGCAGCTCTGGCGGCCTTCGCCATCGGCCTGCCCTTTGCCGTGGCCGCCAAGGTGTTCGCGCAGGTGTTCTTCGCTCGGCAAGTGCCACGCATCGCGCTCTATGCAGGGATCACCTCGTTGCTGGTCGCCGCTGTTGTCGGGCATATGCTGGTGCGCAACGAACCGGCAACAGGCGCGGCGCTTGCGGCCAGCCTTGCCTTTGCCACGCAAATGTCCGTGCTGGTGTTCTTCCTGCTGCGCCAGCGGCTCTGGCATCTTTCCGCCATGGCCGCCCGGAAGATCGCGGGCATCATTCTGGCCTCGCTGGCCATGGCCATGGTTCTGTCAGCCCTCATGATGGCGCTCGAGGGCTGGCTCGCGCATGACGCTGCAGCGCTCCGGCGCATTGCAGCGCTCGTGCTTCTGTGCGCTGGCGGGCTCGTCAGCTACGCCATCTGCGCGCGGCTTTTCGGCGCTTTCCGCATGCGCGAGCTGGACGAATTCCGGCATCGCCACTAGGTCGGCAGCAGGCCTGCTTGCGCGCAGCCTGCCGATGCGCCAGAACGCCGCCTCGACTGCTCACCGACACAAGACGGAACGACCATGGCCAGCTTCACCCAGCGCGTTTTCTCCGGCATGCAGCCCACCCATACGCTGCATCTGGGCAATTATCTTGGCGCGCTGACCCGCTGGGTCGAGATGCAGGCCACGCATGAATGCGTCTATTGCGTCGTCGATATGCACGCCATCACCGTCTGGCAGGACCCGGATGATCTGACCCGCGCCATCCGCGAGGTGACGGCGGCCTATGTGGCGGCCGGTGTCGACCCGAAGAAGAGCATCATCTTCAACCAGAGCCAGGTGCCGCAGCATGCGGAGCTTGCCTGGGTGTTCAACTGCGTGGCGCGGCTGGGCTGGCTCAACCGCATGACGCAGTTCAAGGAAAAGGCCGGGAAGGACCGCGAGAATGCCTCGATCGGTCTCTATGCCTATCCGGCGCTGATGGCGGCTGACATCCTGCTCTACAAGGGCACGCATGTGCCGGTCGGCGAGGACCAGAAGCAGCATTTGGAGCTGGCGCGCGACATCGCCCACAAGTTCAACACGGATTTTGGCGCGCGAATCGGCGCGCTGGGTCTCGGTGATGCCTTCTTCCCGCTGCCCGAGCCGCTGATCCAGGGACCGGCACCGCGCGTGATGAGCCTGCGCGATGGCTCCAAGAAAATGTCGAAATCGGACCCGTCCGACTATTCGCGCATCAATCTCACGGACGACGCCGACGCCATCGCGCAAAAGGTTCGCAAGGCGAAAACCGATGCGGAGCCGCTGCCTTCGGAAGAGAAGGGGCTTGAAGGCCGCCCCGAGGCCGACAATCTGGTCGGCATCTATGCAGGTCTCAGCGGCCTCTCGCGTGCCGACATTCTGGCGCAGTTCGGCGGCGGGCAGTTCTCCGGCTTCAAGGCGGCGCTTGTCGATCTTTCCGTTGCGAAACTTGCGCCGATCGCGTCGGAAATGAAGCGTCTGCTGGCTGACCCTGCCCATGTGGATGGGATACTGGCCGATGGCTCGGACCGGGCAGCCAGCATCGCCGAGCCGATCATGGCCGACGTGAAGGACATTGTCGGCTTCGTGCGCAGGCGTTGATTGCAGGCAATCCCTCATTCGTCATTGAAAGCAATGACGGGTGGTTTTGCCCCCCCCTGTTTTGCCCCCCTTGCATCAAACCCCTTTGCCGGGCCAACATGCCAAGATGCGGCGGAACACATCCTGATGGGCAGGCAGCGACGGGCCAACGAGGCGGGGCATCGCCCCAAGTTTCTGGCGGTGGTCGATGGCACGCCTGAATGCGGGCGGGCACTGCGTTTTGCGGCGCGGCGTGCCGGGCGCACAAATGCCGGCGTGATCCTGCTGTGCCTGATCGCGCCACCTGAGGGCGAGATCTGGCTGGGCGTGGGCGATCTGATGCAAGCTGAGGCAGAAGCCGAGGCCGAGGCACAACTGGCAAGTGCGGCAGCGCAAGTGCGGCAAGCGGCGGGACTGGAATCCGAATGCCTGATCCGGACCGGCGACAAGCCGACAGAGCTGCTGAAACTCATCGAGACCGATGACGACATTGCCATTCTGGTATTGGCGGCCGGCATGGGCCGCGATGGGCCAGGCCCGCTGGTAACGGCGCTGGCCGGCAAGACGGTAGGGAGTTTTCCAATTCCGGTCGCCATCGTGCCCGGCCATCTCAGCGATGGCGACATCGACGCTTTGGCGTGAAAATCTCGGGCGTGAAAAACCCGGACGTCAGGCGCCAGAATTCGACGAATCCGAGCGCGAACCACCTGCCGGATACGTTTCTTTGACGACACTGTGGGATGCTGGCGGGATCGCAAGCGCTGCAGGCTGTCATGACCGAAAAATCACCGCCCACCAATGGCATCGTCGCCGTCACCGCTGGCGGGCCCTATGCCTTGGTCATTCTCAATGCATTGGCTGAGGCTTTTGGCCCGATCACCGTGATCGAGGAAGCGCCGGAGGCAAAGTCGGTTTTTCTGCGGCGGCGTCTGCGCAAACTGGGCCTGACAGAGACGCTTGGCCAGTTTGCCATGATGAGCGTGACACGTGCCGGCAAGGTTATGGCCCGGAAGCGCATCAGGCAGATCGTGACCGATCATGCCTTGCATGTTGAGCCGGGCCCCCTGCTGACCCGCGTTGCGGTGGGTTCGATCAATGATGCCGCAACGCATCATGTGCTGGCAGAGCTGCAGCCGACGGTGTTGTTTCTCGCCGGTTGCCGTCTTCTGACCCCGGCAACGCTGGCCAGGGCGACCTGCCCGGTCCTCAATTATCATGCCGGCATTTGCCCGGCCTATCGGGGCATGAATGGTGGTTATTTCGCGCTGGCGACCAGGGATCATCAGAATTTTGGTTCGACAGTTCACCTGGTTGATGCCGGCGTGGATACCGGCGGCATTCTCTACCAGCAGCGCCTTGTCCCGGCATCCACCGATACGTTTTTTACCTATGCCATGCTGATGGCGGCAGGTTCGCGCGCAATTGCCATTCAGGCTGTGCGTGACGCGCTGGCTGGAAGCTTGCGGCCCGTCACGACAGATCTGCCATCGCACCAGTGGTTTCATCCGACGCTTTGGAGCTACGTGATGACCGGGCTGCGAACTGGCGTCTGGTGAGTGCGGCTGCTGCCACGAGGCTGGAGAAGGCGCCGCCTTGCAACACAGCACTGGAAACCCAGCCCAATCGGACGTATCTAGAGTGCAGTCCAAAACCGGCCTTGAACCGGTTCCCAGGGAGACAAAACCATGTTCATCCAGACCGAAGCCACACCCAACCCGGCAACCCTCAAGTTCCTGCCCGGTCGCAATGTCATGGGTGAGGGCACGCTCGAGCTGTTGAATGTCGAGGCTGCCGTGCGTTCTCCGCTGGCGCAGCGTCTTTTTGCGGTGAACGGCGTCAATGGTGTCTTCCTGGGCTCTGACTTCATCACCGTGACCAAGGGGGCCGGTGAATGGCCGCATCTGAAGCCCGCGATCCTCGGTGCGATCATGGAGCACTTCATGTCGGGTGCGCCGGTGCTCAGCGACGGCGCCAGTGCCGACCAGACCGATGAGGGCGAGTTCTTCGAGGAGAGTGACGCCAAGACGGTCGAGACCATCAAGGACCTGCTCGAGACCCGCATCCGACCCGCCGTCGCGGGCGATGGCGGCGACATCACCTTCCGCGGGTTCAAGGATGGCATCGTCTATCTGGCAATGAAGGGCTCCTGTGCGGGCTGCCCCTCTTCCACCGCAACGCTGAAGCACGGCATCCAGAATCTCCTGAAGCATTTCCTGCCGGATGTGCGCGAGGTGCAATCTGTCTGAGCCGGACCAGCCCGTGCAGGACTTGAACAGGGATCCGATTCCAGCTGATGGCGCGCCTGCGGATGCGGGTCCTGCGGCGGCAGGTCCTGCGGCGGAAGTGGCTGGCGTCGAAATCCTGATTGCGGCCAAGCCGATGCGCATCCTTGCGATCGATACCGCGCTTGGGGCCTGTTCGGTCTGTGTGCTGGAGCAGGGGAACCCCGTGCCTCTGGCGCGCGAACAGACCGAGATGGCGCGCGGCCATGCCGAGGCGCTGATGCCGATGCTCGAGCGCGTGATGGCAAAGGTCGAGGGCGGCTTTTCCAGTCTCGCGCGCGTGGCCGTGACCGTCGGGCCCGGCAGCTACACCGGTCTGCGCGTGGGCCTGAGTGCGGCGCGCGCAATCGGCCTTGCTGCAAGAATTCCGGTTCTCGGCGTCTCGACACTGGCTGCAACAGCCGCTGCCCTGATCGGGCGTGAGCCCGGCCGGATGATCGCGTCCGCGATCGACGCGCGCCATGGGAGCGTCTATTTTCAGACGCTGACGGCCGAAGGCCGCTCTCTGGTTGGCATGCGGCTGGTCAGCCTGCGTGATGCGGCGCGCGCCATTGGCGCTGGCCCGGTCAGCCTGGCGGGCTCGGGTGCGCTTCTCGTGGCGCGTGAGGCCTGGACCATCGGGCTCGATGCCGTCGTCGTCGATCCGGAGCCTGCGCCTGATGTGATCTGGGTGGCGCGTCTTGGTCTGCTGGCCGACCCGGGCGGCGCACCGCCACAGCCGGTCTATCTGCGTGCACCCGAAGCCACATCGCAGGACCACGCACGACTGCCGAGGCGCTGAACCATGGGGCTGCTGGACCGTCTTGGTTTCGGCAAGGTCGGGTTCGGCCGAACGGCACAGTCGGCGCGGATTGGTGCGCTGGGTGTGCGCGATGCCCTTCAGGTGGCGAATTTGCATGCGCAAGGCGGGTTCGCCCGAGGCTGGGCAGCGGATGAGTGCGCCGCATTGATCGCCGATGCCTCGGTTGTCTGCGAAGGCAGCTTCACCGGAAATTCGCCGGTTCCGGACGGTTTCATCCTGACGCGCCGCGCTGCTGACGAGGCCGAGATCCTGACCATCGCCGTTCAACCGCGGCGGCGACGCAGCGGGCATGGCAAGGCGTTGCTTGGTGCGCATCTCGCCAGATTGGCGAGCCTTGGCGTCAAGACCCTGTTTCTCGAGGTTGAGGCCGGCAATCTGGCCGCGATCACTCTCTACCGCCAGTTTGGCTTTGCAGAGGTCGGGCGCCGTGAATCCTATTATCCCATGCCGGATGGCACACGCGCGGCTGCGCTGGTCATGCGGCGCGAATTGTCATGAAGGCGTGACATGCATGACAGTTGTTGGATGACAGTTGCTGGGGTCATCCTGCGATGATTCGCCCAGCGGAGCAGAGCTGAAACATGCCGGCATCACGCGGAGCCATGGTCGGAAAGGCAGCCGGCATCATCGGGCTGACAGGCCTGCTGGCACCCGTCCAGCTGCTGGCCCTGGGGCTTGTGCGCAAGCGCACGGATGTCGTGCCACGGCTGTACCACCGGTTGGTCAACCGTGTGCTGGGTCTGCGAATTGTCGAGAACGGGCCAAAGCCGCCTGCGGGCAAGGGCGTGCTGGTTGTCGCCAACCACGTTTCCTGGCTCGACATTCCCGTGATCGGCAGCCTGATGCCGCTGACTTTCGTTGCAAAGTCAGAAGTGGCGAGCTGGCCGCTGTTTGGCCAGCTGGCCCGCTTCCAGCGCACCTTGTTCATTGACCGCAGCCGCCGCGCGGCCACGGCAGACATCTCCGCCGATATGGGCGCGCGACTGGCGAGTGGCGAAGCCATCGTGCTGTTTGCCGAAGGGACGACGGGCGACGGCACGCGCATTCTGCCGCTGCGCTCGTCCCTGCTGGGGGCCGTTCGTGAAGCCATCGACAGCAGCGGTGGCACTGACGAGATCACCGTGCAGCCGCTGACGATCACCTATCTTGGCCGCAACGGCCTGCCCGGCGGGCGGGCTGACCGGCTCCGGCTTGCCTGGTACGGTGACACAGAGCTGATGCCGCATCTGAAGGACATGCTGTCGGGCGGGCCCATCGATGTGGCCCTGACCTGGGGACAGCCGATCCGCATGGGCCGTGACAGCTCGCGCAAGGAAGCGACACGGCTGGCCGAGATCGCGATCCAGCAGGCCCGCCGCCAGCACATTCTTGGGGCATGAGCCTGATGCGCCCCTTCACGGCTGATTCCGCTTCACCCTGCGGCCCGGGCGCACTAGAACGGGGCATGAGCGATCTTCTGGCCCCCGCACCTGTCACGCAATCCGAAAAAACCAGCACGTCCAGCGCTTCCGTGCCCCGCAAGGCGCTGGTGCGATCCTTCGGCTGCCAGATGAATGTCTATGACGGCCAGAAGATGGCCGACATCCTGAGCGCCCAGGGCTACGAGATGACCGAGAGCACGGACGATGCCGCGCTCGTCATTCTCAACACCTGCCACATCCGCGAGCGCGCCACCGAAAAAGTCTTCACCGAGCTGGGCAAGCTCAAGGAGACCAAGACGGCGCGCGCCAAGGACGGCCGGGAGACGAAAATCGTCGTGGCCGGTTGTGTGGCGCAGGCCGAAGGCGCCGAAATCCAGCGCAGGCAACCGGCCGTCGATCTCGTGGTTGGCCCGCAGGCCTATCACCGCCTGCCGGACCTGCTGCGACAGGCGCAGACGCGGCGGCTGGTCGACACGGATTTTCCGGTCGATGACAAGTTCGGCCATATGCCCGGCCCGACCCGGGCGGCCACATTGGCGCGCGGCGTGTCTGCTTTTGTCACGGTGCAGGAAGGCTGCGACAAGTTCTGCGCCTTCTGCGTGGTGCCCTACACGCGCGGCGCGGAGTTCTCGCGGCCTGTCGCGCGCATTCTGGACGAAGTGCGACGGCTCACCGAGGCTGGCGTGCGCGAGATCACCCTGATCGGCCAGAATGTGAACGCCTATCATGGCCAGGGACTGGACGGTGGCAGCTGCACGCTGGCGGGACTGCTTCAGGCTGTGGCCGAAGTTCCCGGCGTGCTGCGCCTGCGCTACACCACCAGCCACCCGCGCGACATGGGCGAGCACCTGATCGCGGCCCATCGCGACCTCACGCAGCTGATGCCCTTCCTGCATCTGCCGGTGCAGTCGGGCGCTGACCGCACTTTGGCTGCCATGAACCGGCAGCACACGGGCGATGACTATCGTCGCCTGATCGAGCGCATCAGGGCGGCCCGGCCCGACATTGCGCTGTCGTCGGATTTCATCGTCGGGTTTCCCGGCGAGAGCGAGGCGGATTTCCGCGAGACGCTCAGGCTCTGCGAGGACATCCGCTTCGCGTCAGCCTTCACCTTCAAGTATTCCGAGCGGCCGGGCACACCGGCTGCCAATGCGCAGGATCAGGTGCCGGAGGCCGAGCGCCACGCACGACTGCTTGAACTGCAGGCCCTGGTCGAGACACATCGCCAGGACTTCAACCACGCCACGGTCGGGCGTGAAACGGAGGTGCTGGTGGAGCGCGAAGGGCGGATGCCGGGCCAGATGGCCGGCAAGTCGCCCTGGCTGCAGCCTGTGCAATTCGACACGACGGAACACAGAATTGGCGATACAGTAGCCGTGCGAATCGACCGGGCGGGATCAAACAGCCTGTTTGGCCAGCTTGCCGCCTCCGCCCCGGCAATGGCCCAAGGGAGCGACAGAGCTTGGTGAAAGCC
>JAYWHQ010000346.1:0-3037 GCA_043777655.1 Allobosea sp.
CTGACCGGGTCATTTGCTGTGTTTTGCGTTGCGACGTGGCTGGGCGGCCTTTATGGGGCGGTGGCGCAATCCTATCGTTTTGCGGCAGCCGACGGCGCGAGCACTGCCTTCAAACCCAAGGCGGTTTCGTGGGTTCTGGCCGGCGGTGTTTTTGCCGGCGTGCTGGGCCCGCAACTCGTTACGCTGACCATGGACCTTTGGCAGCCCTATCTCTTTGCTGCCAGCTATCTCGCGCAAGCCGCGTTTGCGCTGATTGCGATGGGCATCCTCTCGTTTGTCGACATTCCCAAGCCGCCGCCTGTCGCGGGTGGCGGCCGCCCGCTCAAGGAGATCGTCCTCACACAGCGCTTCGTCATCGCCTGCGCCTGCGGCGTCATTTCCTATGCGCTGATGAACCTTGTCATGACCGCTGCTCCGCTTGCCATGAAAATGTGCGGCCATGCGCTGAAGGATTCCAACCTCGCCATCCAGTGGCATGTCATTGCCATGTATGGGCCAAGCTTCTTCACCGGGTCGCTGATCGCGCGTTTCGGCACCATGCGCATTGTCGCACTGGGGCTCGTCATCACAGCAGCAGCTGGCATCGTCGGGCTGATGGGCATCACTGTGGCGCATTTCTGGATCGCGCTGATCCTCCTCGGCATTGGCTGGAATTTCGGCTTCATCGGCGCCTCCGCCATGGTCACCGAATGTCACCGGCCCGAAGAGCGCAACAAGGTGCAGGCCTTCAACGATTTCCTGATTTTCGGCACCATGGCGGTCGGTTCCTTCGCCTCCGGCCATGTGCTGACGCTCTATGGCTGGAACTGGGTCAACATGATCGTTTTCCCGCCAGTGGCCATCGGCTTGCTGATGTTGGTCTGGCGCGCGATGCAGTTGCGGGCTCGCCCGCTGGCGTGAGCGCGTCAGGCTATCCACAAGGCGCATTTGCGATTCTGGCTAAACTTTGGCAGAAAGCGCGCGACCAGAGGTGCATGTGAATGCGCCTGCTGATTCCTTTTGTCGCGCGCCTGCCACGAGGCTTGGTGCAGAATAAGGGCCTAGGCGCTCAATGCCGCAGGCCAAACCGTGAGGGACGGAAATCATGTCCGCTTTGTTGATCATCATTCTGCTGGGGGCGACTTCCATCGCCTATGGCGTCTGGGCCTATGCCGACGTCATGCGCCGCGACGCCGGCAACCAGCGCATGCAGGAAATCTCCGGCGCTGTTGCTGAAGGCGCACAGGCCTATCTCAAGCGCCAGTACACGACGATTGCCGCCGTTGGCGCTGTGCTCTTCGTGGCGCTGGCCTATCTGCTGGGCAAGGAAGTCGCCATTGGCTTCCTGATCGGCGCCGTGCTTTCGGGCGCCGCCGGCTTTATCGGCATGAACGTCTCGGTGCGTGCCAACGTGCGTACGGCTCAGGCTGCCGCCGGTTCGCTGGCTGCCGGCCTTGACGTTGCCTTCAAGGCGGGTGCCGTCACCGGCATGCTGGTGGCTGGTTTGGCCCTGCTCGGCGTTGCCGTCTATTACGGCATTCTCACCAGCGCGCTCGGCCATGCGCCGTCCAGCCGCGTCGTCATTGACGCTCTGGTTGCTCTCGGCTTCGGCGCTTCGTTGATCTCGATCTTCGCCCGTCTCGGCGGCGGCATCTTCACCAAGGGTGCGGATGTCGGCGCCGATCTCGTCGGCAAGGTCGAGGCTGGCATTCCGGAAGATGACCCGCGCAACCCGGCCACGATTGCCGACAACGTTGGCGACAACGTGGGCGATTGCGCCGGCATGGCCGCTGACCTCTTCGAGACCTATGCCGTGACCCTGGTCGCGACCATGGTGCTCTCGGCGATCTTCTTCGCTGGCCAGGGCGCAACCCTCACCACGATGATGCTCTATCCGATGGCGATTGCCTCGGCGTGCATCGTGACCTCGATTGCAGGCACGTTTTTCGTCAAGCTCGGCTCCAACAACTCGATCATGGGCGCGCTCTACAAGGGCTTCATTGCCGCTGGCGTGCTCTCGATTGGCGCGATTGCTGCCGTCCACATGTGGATCCTCGGTGGCTTCGGCACGGTGTTCAAGACGGCTCAGGGCGTGACCTTCACCTCCGGCGCGCTGTTCTGGTGCTGCATGGTCGGTCTGGCCGTGACGGCGCTCATCGTCGTCATCACCGAGTATTACACCGCAACCGGCAAGCGCCCGGTCGTCTCCATTGCCCAGGCTTCGGTGACGGGCCATGGCACCAACGTCATCCAGGGCCTCGCGGTTTCGCTGGAATCGACGGCCCTGCCGACCATCGTCATCATTGCCGGTATCATCTCGTCCTATTCGCTGGCGGGCCTCTTCGGCATCGCCATCGCAACGACCGCGATGCTGGCACTGGCAGGCGTGGTCGTGGCGCTCGATGCTTTCGGCCCCGTCACGGACAACGCGGGCGGCATTGCCGAAATGGCCGGCCTTCCCAAGGAAGTTCGCCACTCGACCGATGCGCTTGATGCTGTTGGCAACACCACCAAGGCCGTCACCAAGGGCTATGCCATTGGTTCGGCCGGCATGGGCGCGCTGGTTCTGTTCGCCGCGTACACGTCCGATCTGAACTACTTCATCGGCGAGGCCAACAAGGCTGGCTCCACCACCTATCAGTATTTCAAGGGCGTGACCGTCGATTTCTCGCTGTCCAACCCCTATGTCGTGGTCGGTCTGCTGCTGGGCGGGCTCATTCCGTTCCTCTTCGGCGGCATGGGCATGACCGCTGTGGGCCGCGCTGCCGGTTCTGTGGTCGAGGAAGTCCGTCGCCAGTTCAAGGAAAAGCCGGGCATCATGGCCGGCACCGAGCGTCCCGACTATGCGCGCGCGGTTGACCTGCTGACCAAGGCCGCGATCAAGGAAATGATCCTGCCCTCGCTCCTGCCAGTGCTGGCCCCGATCGTGACCTTCTTTGCGATCAACGCCATTGCCGGCAAGAATCAGGCTTTCGCGGCTGTCGGCGCCATGTTGATGGGCGTGATCGTCACGGGCATCTTCGTCGCCATCTCGATGACTTCGGGCGGCGGCGCCTGG
>JAYWHQ010000347.1:0-10430 GCA_043777655.1 Allobosea sp.
GCTGAGGGATTCCTGACATGGCATTGCTCACTGTCAGCAACCTTTCCGTCTCCATCGGCCGCCTCAAGCCGCTCGATGGCATTTCCTTCGCCATCGACACGGGCGAGATCGTCGGCGTGGTCGGTGAATCAGGCTCCGGCAAATCGCTGACGGCCATGAGCGTCATGGGCCTGCTGCCCCTGATCGGCGGCAAGATCAGCGCGGGCACGATCAGCTTTGACGGGATCGCACTGACAAGCCTGGCAGAGCCTGCCTATCGCGCCCTGCGCGGGCGGCGCATCGCCCTCATCAGCCAGAACCCGATGACCTCGCTCGATCCGATCATCCGCATCGGCGCGCAGATCGATCAGGTGTCGATGCTGCATCTCGGTCTTGCCGAGACGGCGGCGAAGGCGCGCAGCGTCGAGCTGATGCAGCAGCTGCGCATTCCCGATGCGCAGACGATCTACGACAATTATCCCCATCAGCTTTCCGGCGGCATGAAGCAGCGCATCGTCATCGCCATGGCACTGGCCGCTGACCCCGACCTCATCATCGCGGATGAACCCACAACCGCGCTCGACGTCACCATTCAGGCACAGATCATTCAGATCATGGTCGAGCTGGTGCGCGACCGGGGCCTGTCGCTGATGCTCATCACCCATGACATGGGCGTGGTGGCGCAGGCCTGCGACCGCGTCGTGGTGCTCTATGCCGGCCGCGTCGCCGAAGCCAACAGCATCGATGCCATCTTCGCCGAGCCGCGCCATCCTTATACGCGCGAGTTGATCCGCTGCATTCCGCGCCATGGCCAGTTGCCGGGCAGCCTGACGGGCATTCCGGGCGCCGTGCCCAGCGTGCTGGACTATCCAGCGGGCTGCCGTTTCCACCCGCGCTGTGCACAGGCACTGCCAGTCTGCAGCGACAATGTCCCGGTGCTGGAACAGAAGGGATCAGGCCTTGCCGCCTGCCACCTCAGCGAGGTGGCTCATGCCTGATCTCACACCCGGCAATCTCGTCACCATTCGCGGCCTGACGCGGGAATATTCCAGCAGCAGCGGCCTGTTCGGCCCCAGGCGCAGCATGCGCGCTGTCAACGATGTGTCGCTCGATGTGCCGCGCGGCAAGGTCACGGGTGTGGTGGGTGAATCCGGCTGCGGCAAGTCCACGCTGGCGCGCCTTGTGCTGCGCCTGATCGATGCGACGGCTGGCACCGTCACCGTCAATGGCGTCGATCTTGGCAGCCTCTCGACATCCGACCTGCGCAAGCTGCGCCGCAACATGCAGATGGTGTTTCAGGACCCCTACTCCGCCATCGATCCGCGCTACAGCATCCGCGAGGCGTTGCTGGAGCCCTTCAAGGTGCAGGGTGTGCCTCTGACCAATGCCGAGGCAAAAGCCACCATCGAGGAGCTGATTGCCAAGGTGGGCCTGAGCCCACGCATGGCCGACAGCTATCCCCACCAGCTTTCGGGCGGTCAGAAGCAGCGCGTCGGCATTGCCCGCGCCCTGGCTCTGAAGCCGTCCTTCCTCGTGCTGGACGAGCCGACTGCCTCGCTTGATGTCTCGATCCAGGCCCAGATCATCGGCCTGCTGGAAGCGCTGAAGCAGGAGCTGGGCCTCACCTACCTGTTCATCTCCCATGACCTCAGCCTCGTGCGCTATTTCTGCGACCGCATCGTGGTGATGTATCTGGGACGTGTCGTCGAAATCCTGCCCAATGCATGCGCCGAACCGCGCCATCATTATGCGCGTGCGCTGATGGACAGCCATTTCGAGCCGGACCCGAAGCGCCGCAAGGTGGTGACGCGGCTGGCGGGTGAGATTCCAAGCCCCTTCAACCTGCCGCCCGGCTGCGCCTTTGCCGAGCGCTGCCCGGCAGCGAGCAATCTATGCCGCACAGAGCGGCCTCTGCTTTCGACCGGCGCGGGCGGCCATCAGGTCGCCTGTCATCATCCCGCTGGATAGACCATGAGCTTCACCGTCCTCACCGCCGAGTTCAGCCACGAGTCCAACACGTTCAGCATCGTGCCGACAGACCTGAAGGCGTTCTTTGACCGCTTTCTGCTGATGGGCGATGAGGCGATCAAGGCCCGTGGTGACGCCAACACCGACATTGCCGGTTTCATGGATGTGGCAAAAACCCATGGCTGGCGGGTGCTCCACGCGCTCAGCACGTCGGCGCCGCCCGCTGGCCGTGTCACGCGCGAGGCCTTCGAACATATTGCCGGGCACATTGCTGCCATGGCGCGCGCGAACCTAGCCGATCTTGACGGCATCGCGCTTGGCCTGCACGGCGCCATGGTGACGGATTTTGACGAGGATGGCGAAGGCGCGTTGCTGGCCCGTCTGCGTGACGTCATCGGCCCAGAACTCCCCATAGCCATCACACTCGACCCGCACGCCAATGTGACGTTGCGCATGTGCGAGCTGGCAAACATCATCGTGTCCTACAAAACCTATCCCCATATCGACATGCGCGACTGCGCCCGGCAGGCGGCGGACATCCTGCATCGAGCCATGGCAGGCGAGATCAGGCCCCGCACCATCAGGGCGCACCGCCCCATGCTGGAGGAGGTGAATGGCGGGCGCACCGACATTGGACCGATGATCGGGCGGCTCGACAAGGCGCGCGCTTATGAGCAGGAGCCGGGCGTTTTCGCCGTCAGCGTCAATGGGGGCTTCGGCCTCGCCGATATTGCCGAAGTGGGCCCGACGGTTCTTGTCACCTGCGAGGGCAATATGGCCACTCATCAGGCCTTCGCCGAGACCATGGCCGATGACATCTGGGCAAAGCGGCACGAGGTGCTGAACGACTATATGAGCGTCGAAAAGGCCGCCGCCATTTGCGCTGCCCATGACGCAGGGCGCGGCCCCATCGTGGTGGCAGACTATGCCGACAATCCCGGCGGCGGAGGCTATGGCGACAGCACCAATCTCCTTCGGGCATTGCTTGATGCCAATGTTACCAATGCCTGTTTCGGCGCGCTGATTGATCCAGAAGCGGTGCAGGTGCTGCAGCGTCACGCCATCGGCAGCACCGTCGAGATCGCCATCGGGGGCAAGACCGATCCGCGCTTTGGCGGCGGGCCGCTTAAAGTCAGTGGCATGCTGACCTGCCTCAGCAACGGCCACTATGTTGGTGACGGACCGATGATCGGCGGACTGGCCAAGAGCTTCGGTCCCACTGCCGTGCTTCAGGTGGAAGGCATCGCCGTCCTGATTGTCAGTCTCTCGTCCCAGATTCTCGACCTGCAGCAATTCCGCGCCTTTGGCATCGAACCCGTTTCGATGAAGGTTGTCGCACTCAAATCAATGCAACACTTCCGCGCCGCCTTCGCACCCATCGCAGCGAAGATTATCGTCTGCGATTCAGGTGCGCTCTGCACTCCGGACCTGCGCAAGCTGCCATTCCGGAATGTGCGAAGGCCGATGTTTCCGCTGGGTTGATTTGGTTGCAACATTGTCTTGTTGTGTGGAAATTTGCTCGTGCTCATCGGGCGCAAAGCTGACCAACCGGTCTCAGGTCATGGTTGGCACTTTGAGCCGCGCCTTAAAATCCCGAAGCGGTTCACAGCGTCCGCAGTGACGGACCCTTGGGAAAAGACAGCCTGCCACAGTGAAAACGGCATGGACGCCAAGGCCTTTCGCACCCATGGCCGACTGCATTTGGCATTTTATGCTACCCGCATTTGCATGCAGCGCTCAAACGGCAGGCTGGTGGCCAGCGACCCAAGCGAGGGTTGATTTTCATCTGGCAAGACAGTCGTGCGAACGCTGTCGATGCATGAATAGGGGTGAAAATGCCCAATGGATTAAATTATCCAATTAAAACATAAACATCGTCGATAAAAATGGCGGAGACGATGGGATTCGAACCCATGATACCCGTTTCCAGGTATGCTCATTTAGCAAACGAGTGCCTTCAGCCTCTCGGCCACGTCTCCGTTGGAGCCCATATGCCTGATTGCCCCGTGGCTTGACAAGCCTTGATTGCGGGCGTCGGTCCAGCAAGGTGCCCTTGTCGGCCACCAAGCAACCTGTGCCAGCTCGAGACGCTTCGCTGGCCCGCGCGCGCTGCGTGGTTACATAAAAAAAGGGGCACGGTTTCCCGTGCCCCAGGCTGGGAGAAGGTTTTTGTCAGCGCATCACGGCGTCGCGCAGGAAGAGCGAAATGGCCGGGACATAGGTGATGAGCATCAGGCAAGCGACGATGACGCAGATGAAGACCATCAGCGGCTTCATCATCTTGTCGATGGAGCAACCTGCCACCTGGGCGGCAGCGAAGAGGTTCACGCCAAAGGGCGGCGTGATCATGCCCAGCGCGAGGTTCACCACCATGATGGTGCCGAAATGCACGCTGTCGATGCCGAGCTTGGATGCGGCCTCCTGCAGGATGGGTGCAAGCACGATGATGCTGGCATTGGTCTCCACAAACATGCCGACGATGAACAGGAAGCAGTTCACGGCCAACAGGTAGAGTGGCCCGGTGTTGAAGGTCGTGGCGAGCCAGTCTGCGGCGAGGTCCGGGACACCCTGTCGGTTGAGCAGGTAGCTGAAGAAACTCGCGGTCGCGATGATGAACATGATGACCGCCGAGCTGATGACCGACTTGCGGAAAATCGGGAACAGCTGCGATGGCGCAATCTCGCGGTGGATGAAGAGCCCCACCACCAGCGCGTAGACCACGGCAACCACACTCGCCTCAGTCGGTGTGGTGATGCCGCCATAAATGCCGCCCAGGATGATGACCGGCATGAGCAGGGAGAAGAAGGCTTGCTTGATGGCGACGCGCCGACCCAGCCGCCCCTCACCATCGCGCAGGCCCCAGCCCTTGATGCGGCACCAGACCAGCACGGTGACAATCAGAACAAGTCCGATCAGCAGACCCGGTCCGAAACCGGCGATGAACAGTTCCGGGATCGAGGTCTGCGTCGCGACACCGTAAAGGATCATTGGAATCGAGGGCGGGATGATGACACCCAGCTCGGCCGCTGTTGCCTGGAGTGCTGCGGCAAAACCGACGGGGTAGCCATAGCGCACCAGCGCCGGGATGAGCACCGCACCAACAGCAAAGGTCGTGGCGACGCTGGAGCCGGAGATGGCAGCAAAGATCATGCAGGTGAGCACGCAGGTCGCGGCAAGGCCGCCCTGGACGCCACCAACAAAAGCGCGTGCCAGCTCGACAAGGCGGCGCGACAGCCCGCCCAGATCCATGATGTTACCAGCGAGGATGAAGAACGGGATCGCCGCCAGCGGAAACCGGTCAAGCGCGATGAAGACCTGCTGCGCCATGACGATCGGTGGCAGGGTTGTGTAAGTCAGAAGCCCGACAAGCCCGGCAATGCCGATGGCGATGGCGACAGGGACGCTGATGGCAAAAAGCACCAGCATCGATGTGAGCATGGCGGATGTCATGTGGCATTCTCCAGCTCTGACGAACGACGGTCGAAGAAATGGGCAATGGTACCGAACAGGCCGCAGATGCAGCCGATGGGGATGGCCGCATAGCCCCAGCTGATCGAGACCTCGAGGCCGGCCATTTCCTGGAAACGCACCCGCTCTGTCATGGCCCAGCCAAACCAGAGAAGCGCCGACAGCAACGTCAGGTTGGACATAAGGATCGCCAGATGGATGATCTTGCGCACGACGCCACGGGCGGCGGCTTCAGCAATATCGATGGAAACGAGCGCACCCTGGCGCAGGGCCACACCCAGCCCGATCATCACCATCCAGATGAGCGAGAGACGCACCAGCGCCTCCGACCAGATGGAGGGGTTGGACAGGATGAACCTGGACAGAACCTGCCAGAAGCCGGCAGCGACCGCGACGGCAAGGAACATGCTGGCAGCAACCGCTGCCGCCAGCATGAACACCTTGTCGAACCGTCTGCAAAAAGCAGAGAAGGTTGACATCAGTTGGCCTTCCACTCGCGGATTTGCTTCAGCAGCTCGGCGCCAAACTGTTTCTCGAAGCCAAGATTGGCTGTGGCCATGGCCTCGCGGAAAGCCTCCTTGTTCGGCATCTCGCGCACGTCCATGCCGCGCTTGCGCAGCTCGGCGACGCCGTCGCGTTCGTCCTGCTCGACCTTGTTACGGTTGACCTTGATCGCCTCGGCCGAAGCCTCTTCGAAAACCATCCGGTCGGCCGCATTCAGCCCCTTCATGAACGAGGCCGCGCCAACAAGCAGGCCCGGCGAATAGACATGGCCCGTCAGAAACAGGTATTTCTGCAACTGGTTGAAGTTGTTGGAGAGGATGACCGGGATCGGGTTTTCCTGACCGTCGACCACGCCCTGCTGCAGCGCAGGCGGCAGCTCGGAGAAGGCCATCGGTGTCGGCAGCACGCCAGCAGATTGCCAAGCCTGCATATGCACCTGGTTTTCCATTGTCCGAATCTTGAGGCCCTTCACATCAACCGGCGCCTTCACTTCCTTGCTGCTGGTGGTGAGGTGGCGAAAGCCATTCTCACCAAAGCCCATGCCAACAAGGCCGCGCGCCTCAAACTTCGCGAGCACCTGCTTGCCGATGGCGCTGTCGAGCACGCCGCGGGCATGCGCATAGTCGCGAAACAGGAATGGCACGTCGAAGACACGGACATCGGTCACGAAGTTGCCGGCTGGTCCGGTGGAGCCGAGTGCAAATTCCTGCGCACCGAACTGCGTGGCTTCCATCGCTTCGCGTTCGTTGTCGAGCCGCTGGACCACAACCTGATAGCGGCCGCCGGATTTGGCCTCGACGGATTGCTTGAAGGCAGTCGCAGCAAGACCGAAATGGCTGGTTGCCGGCGACGAATGGCTGATCGTGACTTTCTTGGCCTGCGCCAGCACCGGGCTGGCGGAGATCATGGCGGCAGCGCTGATGGCAGCGCAGCGCAAGAGATTGCGACGGTTCATGATGATCCTCCCATGGATTCTTTCAGCCTGAGCCAGACGGCCTTTGACTGTGGAACTATCCATGGGTCATTCAGTTTGCCAGAGTCAAGTCCATGGTTCTAACAAAATACCATGGTATATTCGATGACGACAGAAATCCCCTTGCCTGGCACTGGCGTCTTTGATCACTCCATGCTGGTGAACTGTTGTCGCTCGGTCAGCCTGCGCCGCGCCACATCCATCCGCTGCTCGGCTTTTTTCAGCTCTTCGACGGCCTTGCGAACGAAAGTGATGTGCGCCTGGGCAGCCAACCGCGCAGCTTCCGGATTGCCGCTCAGGATCGCCTCATAGATCAGACGATGCTGCTCGATTGTCGCGTCCTTGTACCCTACGCGGCTGTAGAGCCGGGTCCGATTGTAGAAAACATCATTGCGCAAAAGCGAGGCGGTGCCGCGCATGATGTGCAGGATCGCCAGATTATGGCAGGCCTCATAAATCGCGATGTGAAAATCGGCATCCGTCGCCGCCTCGTGCCGCGGGTCCTTTTTTTCGTGACTGATCACAAAATTATCAAAGGCTTGCTTGAGGCTTTGCCGATCAATCTCTGTGGCGCGCAGGGCCGCAAAATAGGCTGCCGCGCCCTCGATCACCTCGCGGAACTCGAGATAGTCATCAAAGCTGCTGGGCTCGTTTCGGAACAGCGTCACCAGCGGCTCAAGGATGGGCTCTGCCGTCAATTCACGGACATAGAGGCCGCCGCGTTTCAGCTGCAGCAAGCCCTCACTTTCAAGCGCACCCAGCGCTTCCCGGATGATGGGGCGCGAGGCAGACATGGTCTCGACCAATTGCCGTTCGCTCTGAACTCTGTCGCCGGGCCGAAGCACGCCTTGCAAGATCATCGTGCGCAGGCGATCGGCGATGTCATCGGAGAGCTTGCGCGCTTTCATGTCTCATCCTTGTCGGCCTTGGAGCCTGGATCTTGCCTGGACAAGCACATCATACGCCATGGATATGTATAATTACCATGGCAATCGATTGTGCAATGAATGTCGCTGATTTCACGAGAAGTCGCGGAACGCAGCGGGTTCTAACTGTTCACCGTCTCCTGAAAGCGCACGGCCTCGCCGGTTGATGGCGTGGCGACCTCGCCCTCCCACATGACACGGCAGCCGCGCACGACGGTGCCGACCGGCCAGCCTGTGACTGTCACGCCGTCATAGGGAGTCCAGCCGCAGCGCGAGGCCACCTGCGCATTGCGGATCGTCTCGCGACGCTTGAGATCGACGATGGTGAAGTCGGCGTCATAGCCTGCCGCGATCCGCCCCTTGCCTGCGATGCCGAAAATGCGCTGTGGGCCATGGCTGGAGAGATCGACAAAGCGCTCCAGCGTCAGCCGCCCGGCATTCACATGGTCGAGCATGATGGGCACCAGCGTCTGCACACCTGTCATGCCCGAATGGCTGGCGGGATAGGCGTGGCGCTTCTCTTCATGCGTGTGTGGTGCGTGGTCGGAGCCCAGCACATCGATGACGCCCTCGCTCAGCCCCTGCCAGATGCGGGTGCGGTGGCTTTCGTCGCGCACGGGCGGGTTCATCTGCGCATAGGTGCCCAGCCGCGCGTAGCAATCGGGCGCGACCAGCGTCAGATGATGCGGGGTAGCCTCGGCTGAGACCAGATCCTTGTTGGCTTGCAACAGCGGAATCTCATCGCCTGTGGAAATGTGCAGCACGTGAATGCGCGCACCCGTCTTGCGGGCAATCGCGATGAGACGCTGCGTGCAGCGGAGCGCGACCTCAGGCGAGCGCCAGACAGGGTGCGAGGACGGATCGCCCGGCACGCGCAGATGCATGCGCTCGCGCAGCAGCATCTCGTCCTCGGAATGGAAGGCCGCGCGGCGGCGCGTGCGCTTCAGGATTTGCGTGACACCCTCGTCATCCTCGACCAGCAGGGAACCTGTGGAGGAGCCCATGAACACCTTGATGCCGGCGGCGCCCGGCAGCCGCTCCAGCTCGGCCACGTGTTTTGCGTTCTCGTGTGTGCCGCCAACCCAGAAGGCGAAATCGCAATGCATGCGGTGGTGGCCACGCCTGACCTTGTCGGCCAGCGTCGCTTCATCGGTCGTCAGCGGATTGGTGTTGGGCATCTCAAAAACGCTGGTGACGCCGCCCAGCACTGCCGAGCGCGAACCGGTTTCGAGATCTTCCTTGTGGTCCAGACCCGGTTCGCGGAAATGGACCTGACTGTCGATGACGCCGGGCAGGATGTGCAGGCCGGTGCAATCGATCACCTCGCCGCTCGAGGCCTGCGAGAGATCGCCAATGGCCGCGATCCTCCCCGCCGTGACGCCGACATCGCGCTGGCCACGGCCATCATGGTTGACCACGGTGCCATGGCGGAAAACCGTGTCGAACATCGCAGGCATGGCAGGTCTCCGCTGGGATTCGATGACAATCACGCGGGCGAAGGTTGAGGCCCGCTGACTTCGTGCTTAACTGCAGGTCCCGTTGAGCGAAAGCCAAATGCTGATTCTTTCAGGCGCGCATGCATGACTGATTTACCACCTTTCCACCTCATCGACCGCGCCGTGCTGCGCATCAATGGCACTGATGCGCGCAGCTTCCTGCAGGGGCTGGTGACCTGCGACATGGATGCTGTCTCACCAGAACGGCCCGGATTTGGCGCGCTGCTGACACCACAGGGCAAGATCATCGCCGATTTCTTCATCATCGACGCCTCCGGGGACGAGGGCGGCGGTTTCCTGCTTGATGTGCCGTTGCTGCTGATTGAGGCACTGGCGAAGCGGCTTGGCCTCTACAAGCTGCGCGCGCAGGTGACGATCGAGAACCTGAGCGAGATGGCTGCTGTGGTTGCGGCTTTTGCTGGCTCTCAATTCACTGATGATGATGGCCTCGTTTTTCCCGACCCACGCCTGCCGACAATGGGGCGGCGCGCCATCACAGACCGTGCCCATGCAACAACCTGCAGCGATGATGCCACCGCATATCACGCGCATCGCATTGCCCTCGGCGTGCCCGATGGCGGCAAGGACTTCACCTATGGCGATGCCTTTGCGCACGAGACGATGATGGACCAGCTTGGCGGCATCTCGTTCAGCAAGGGCTGCTATGTCGGGCAGGAGATCGTCTCGCGCATGCAGCATCGCGGCACCGCCCGCACGCGCATCGTGCCGATTGTCTTTGCGGATGGCGTGCGCAGCGAGTGGGGTGTCGAGGTGACAGCCGGTGGCAAGCTCCTCGGCAAGGTTGGCACGACGGCGCAAGGGCGCGGGCTTGCCATGCTGCGGCTCGACAAGGTGGCGGATGCGCTGGCTGCTGGCGAGCCGCTGCTGGCAGGCGGCATGGCGTTCACGGTTGAGAAGCCCGCCTTTGCGACATTTCCCTTTCCGGGCGAAGCCGGTTTTGGTGGGGCTCCCGCATGACTGAGCGCACCGTTATCACCCACCCTGACGGCAAGGCCCGCTGCCCGTGGCCGGGCATGGACCCGCTCTATGTCAGCTATCACGATACCGACTGGGGTGTGCCCGAGTATGACAGCCGTGCGCTCTTCGAGAAGCTGG
>JAYWHQ010000348.1:0-3008 GCA_043777655.1 Allobosea sp.
TCATAAACCAGCCGCTCATGCGCGGCATGCTGGTCGACGATGACCATGCCATCACGGGTCTGGGCGATGATGTAGGTCTCATGCACCTGCGCGCGCGCCGCGCCCAGCGGCAGAGCCACCGTCTCGACAGGTGCCGGCGCGCCATGGGCGCGCGCGTCAGCCGAAGGTGTGCCCGCATCGAAGGTGGCCTGCGCATGCTCACCAAGCCCTGCAAACCGTCCATCTGTTGCGGTTTCGTTTTGCCGCAACGGCTCCGGCCAATCGATGAAAGCCGGACGCGCCTGCGGCATCAGCACGGCACGGAAGGCATCGAGCGTGCGGCTGCCACCAGTCGAGGTGGCGCGATGGCCGGCGCGCGCGATCATCTCCTTGAGGCCGGAAACCACGAGGGCGCGCACCAGCCCTGGATCGCGAAAACGCACTTCGCTCTTGGCTGGGTGGACGTTGACGTCGACAAGTCCAGGATCGCAACTGACATCGAGAAACAGCACCGGGTGCCTGTCTGATGGTAGCACGTCGGCATAGGCGCCGCGCACGGCACCCGTCAGCAATTTATCACGGACAGGGCGGCCATTCACGGCCAGATGAATCCCTGCCGAGGTGCCGCGATGATAGGTCGGTAAGGCGGCATGGCCGCTGATCGCGAAGCCTTCGCGGATTGCTGTCAGTGGCAGAGCATTCTCAGGAAAATCCCGGCCAAGAGCTTTTGCAAGCCGCCGCAACTGTGCCGCGCTGTCGTCTCCCTCTGCTGGCCAGTCAAAGCCTGTGACGTGGTCGCCTTCAAGGCTGAAGCGGATCGAAGGGTGGACGATCGCGATGCGTCGCAGCAATTCGGAGACAGCCTGCGCCTCGGCACGGTCACTTTTGAGAAACTTCAGGCGCGCCGGGGTGAAGGCAAAGAGGTCGGTCACCTCGATGCGTGTGCCGGGCATGGCTGCAGTCGGTCGCACAGGCCCCTTGACGCCAGCCTCGACGACGAGCCCATGGCCTTCTGATGTCCCATGCTGGCGTGTCGTGATCGCCAGTCGCGCCACCGACCCAATCGAGGGCAGCGCCTCGCCGCGAAATCCGAGTGTGCGGATGGCAAAGAGATCGCCATCCGGCAGCTTCGATGTGGCGTGCCGCTCGACAGCGAGCACGAGGTCCTCGGAGCTCATGCCCGCGCCATCATCCACCACGCGGATCAGGTTGCGCCCACCGGCTGCAATGGTGACGACGACGGACCCCGCGCCGGCATCAATGGCGTTCTCGACCAGCTCCTTCACAGCGGCAGCCGGACGCTCGATCACCTCACCAGCAGCGATGCGATCCACAAGGATGGGATCAAGGCGACGGACGTGCCATGGTCTTTCAAGCAACGGCTTGTTCCTGCAACGGCTCTTCCTGCTTTGAGGTGCGCGGCGACTCAGCCGCGGCCCTGCGCAAGATAGCTTTTTGCCAGCAGCTTGGCTTCTTCCACGGCAGGCTGATCGAACGGGTCCACACCCATCGCATAGCCTGTGAGGATCGTCTCGAGCATGAAATGCATCAGGATTTCGCCCAACGTGACCTCGTCAATGGTCTCGACCCGCATGGTGCGCACAGCGCGGCCATTCTTGGCGAAAGTGTCGATCATGGCGAGGCCTTGCGCGGCGACCAGATCGCCGAAGGTCTTGCCGGCAAAGCCGTCATCGCCAATCTGGCGCGCAAGATCGGCATCGATCATCGGACCACGGCCCTTGTTGGCGACGGTGAGCACCGTGAACAACTTGTCCTTGGGTCCTGCGAGATAGAGCTGTTGCTGCGAGTGCTGATCGACCGGCCCGAGCGCCGCCACTGGCTGCGTGCCGAGGCCATCCTTGCCCAGACTTTCAGCCCAGAGCTGCACCCACCAGCGTGTCAGCCGCTCGAACTTGTCCGCATAAGGCATCAGCACGGCGATGCCCATGCCATGCCGCATGGAGGCCAGATTCAGCGCCGCGCCAAGCGCTGCCGGTGTCTCACGCACGCTCTTTCCCGCCAGCACGGGGGCAAGAGCCTTCGCAGCGCCTGCACGCAAGGCGCTGACGTTCAGCCCCAGAACAGCTGCGGGCAAGAGGCCGCAATTGGTCAGAACGGAATAGCGCCCGCCGACACCTGTGTCATGTTCCAGAAAGGGCACGCCAAAAGGCTCGAGCAAGGCGCGCAGCGCATGCAGCTTGCCGGGCTTTGCCGGCTCCGACAGCCCCTGAAAATGCGCGCCGATCTGGTCGCCCAATCCGGCCTTGCGCAGGGCGGTAATCACGGCAACCGCCTGAACCAGCGTCTCCCCAGTGCCGCCTGATTTTGAGATGGCCAGGAACCTTGTGGTCTTCAGCGGCAGTTTTGCCAGAAGCCGCTCGAAGGTGTCGCCATCAAGGTTGTCGATGAAATGCAGGCGGGGATCAGGTGCAAGGCGCGAGAGGCCGACAATGCCATGGTCGGCCAGCTGCGCCAGGGTCTGGCCACCAAGGCTCGAGCCGCCTGTACCCAGCACGAGAATGTCGGTGGCGCCTGCTTTCAGACGTGTGGCGGCGGCCATGACGGGTGCCAAATCGGCGCTCTCGGTTGGCAGGGCCAACAGGCGCAGGCTTGCTGTCTCCGCTTCAGACCTGAGACGATCAAGCGCGGCAGCCATGTCAACCACGGCCATGTCGAGCAGCGCATCCGGAATGCCACCAGCGCCAACGCCGGAATGCAGGGCGAGATCAAGTTTCTGGTTCAGCATGGCGGTATCCGTCTGTCGCAGGTTGTCGAGCGATCAATCTGGTGAGTGAGTTCAGGTGCAATCAGGCTGAAAACAGCAAGCGGGCTATGTCAAATTCTCCGGCTTGCCGACAGCCTGCACCAGCAACTGGCCGCTGCCATAGAGCCGACGTGCCACCCTGTGCGCCTCATCGCGGGTCACGGCGGCAAAAAGGCTGTTGCGCTCGCCCACGAACTCAGGCGGCAGGTTGTTCGTTGCCAGACCCATCAACTCAGCCGCAATCTTTGGCGATGTGTCAAAGCGC
>JAYWHQ010000349.1:0-3006 GCA_043777655.1 Allobosea sp.
TACGAAACGCAACTGCCCCATTGAACGTCCGGCCCGCATCACTCCAGCCCTGCGAGAGATAGAACTATTCAGCAGACGTGCCCGCGCCTGTCGTCAGATGGGCTTGCCGGTTCCCGCTGGCTGCCAGCTTTTCCAGCATGGCATCCTGCAACGCCTTGCCATGTCCTTTTCGATGCTGACCATCGATCACGAACAGAGCCCAGACATACCCTGTCTGTGGGTTGGCGCATCCAAAGCCTTGCACCAGCCCGCATGCATCTTCGCTCACGAGGAAGATGGCGTGTTCGAGATACCAGAGCACCTCTTCATTCGTGACCCTAGACGGGTCCGAAAGCCGGTTTTCCGATGTACCATGTCTAACCTCGTGAATGCGAGGCAGGTCAGCGCGAGTCGCGGGACGGATATGGATCGACATCACGATTTGCCGGGGCACAAACAAGCAGGTTTCGCCAAGCCTCTTCCTCTGTCGGCTCAAACCATTCGCTGAACTCGACAAACGGGTCACAGCCGTCGTCAGCGCCTGTCACATCAATGTCTTCAACGTCTCGCACCACAATGAGCCTCTACCGCCTATGCTTGGTGCAACAAAGACTACGCCAAACAGCCTTGCAGTTGAAAGCCCCCCTACTCCGCCGCCTCCAGCCGATAGGCCGCAGGCTCGTAGTTGAGGATCGGTGACAACCAGCGCTCGACCTCGACGATGCTCATGCCCTTGCGCTGCGCATAATCCTCGACCTGGTCGCGCTCCACCTTGGCCACGCCGAAATAATAGGCGTCCGGATGCGCCAGATAGAGGCCGGAGACGGAGGAGCCCGGCCACATGGCAAAGCTCTCGGTCAACCGAACGCCAGCCGCCTTTTCGGCATCGAGCAAGCGGAACAGCGTGTCCTTCTCGGTATGATCGGGCTGTGCCGGATAGCCCGGTGCGGGCCTGATGCCGCGATATTCCTCGCGCACGAGATCCTCGTTGCTGAAGGTCTCGTCCGGCGCATAGGCCCAGAATTCCTTGCGCACGCGCTGGTGCATGCGCTCGGCAAAGGCCTCGGCAATGCGGTCCGCCAGCGCCTTGACCATGATGGAACGATAATCGTCATTGTCGCGCGCAAACTTGTCGGCGATGCGCTCTTCTTCCGCACCTGCCGTCACCACGAACCCACCGATATAGTCGCCCTTGCCCAAGCCCTCCGGCGCCATGAAATCCGACAGGCACATGTTGGGGCGGCCATCGCGTTTCGAGAGCTGCTGGCGCAGGCCATGCATGGTGGCAAGCGTCTCGGTGCGGCTTTCGCCGGTGTAAAGCCGGATGTCGTCACCCACCGCATTGGCTGGCCAAAAGCCGACCACGGCTTTCGGGTTGAACCAGCGCTCATCGACAATGCGCTTCAGCATCGCCTGCGCATCTTCCCATAGCGCGCGCGCCGCTTCGCCCTGCTTCTCGTCTTCCAGGATTGCCGGGAAACGACCCTTCAGCTCCCAGGTCTGGAAGAACGGTGTCCAGTCAATCACCGGCACCAGATCGGCCACATCATAGGTGCGGAACACGCGCGTGCCGGTGAAGGTCGGCTTTGGCGGCTGATAGGCCGCCCAATCGGCCTTGAAGGCGTTGGCGCGCGCCTTGGCCAGCGGCAGGCGCTGCTTGTCGGCCTCGGACCGACGATGCGCATCAGCAACCTTGGCATACTCGGCCTGCAGCGTTTCGACATAGCCTGTCTTGTTGTCATTCGACAGCAGGCTGGAAACGACACCCACCGCGCGCGACGCATCGGTGACATAGACCGCCTGCCCCTTGGCATAGGCCGGATGGATCTTCACTGCCGTATGGACGCGGCTGGTGGTGGCGCCGCCGATCAGCAGCGGGATGTTGAAACCCTCGCGCTCCATCTCGGCGGCCACATGCACCATCTCGTCCAGCGACGGCGTGATGAGGCCGGACAGGCCGATGATGTCGACGTTCTCCTTGCGCGCAACTTCGAGAATCCTGGCGGCAGAGACCATGACACCAAGATCGATCACCTCGTAATTGTTGCACTGGAGCACGACGCCGACGATGTTCTTGCCGATGTCATGCACATCGCCCTTCACCGTCGCCATCAGGATCTTGCCGGCAGCCGAAGACTGGGTGACGCCACTCAGCCGCTTTTCCTCTTCCATGTAGGGCATGAGATAAGCCACGGCCTGCTTCATCACGCGGGCGGATTTCACCACCTGCGGCAGGAACATCTTGCCGGCGCCAAACAGATCGCCGACCACGTTCATCCCGGCCATCAGCGGCCCTTCGATGACATGCAGCGGACGCTCGACCGAAAGGCGCGCTTCTTCGGTGTCGGCATCGATGAAAGCCGTGATGCCGTTGACCAGCGCATGCTCCAGCCGCTTCTCGACCGGCAGCTCGCGCCAGGCCATGTCCTTGGTGGAAACCTGCACGGAGCCATCGCCCTTGAACCGGGCCGCTGCATCGAGCAGCCGCTCGGTCGAATCCTTCCGGCGGTTGAGGACGACATCTTCGCAAAGCTCGCGCAGTTCGGGATCGAGATTCTCGTAGACACCAAGCTGGCCGGCATTGACGATGCCCATGTCCATGCCCTGCTGGATGGCATGATAGAGAAACACGGTGTGCATCGCCTCGCGCACCGGCTCGTTGCCACGGAACGAAAAGGACAGGTTCGAAATGCCGCCCGAGATATGCGCGTGGGGCAAGGTCTCGCGGATCGCCTTGGTGGCCTCGATGAAATCGACGCCATAATTGTCGTGTTCCTCGATGCCGGTCGCGACGGCAAAGACGTTCGGATCAAAGATAATGTCTTCCGGCGGAAAGCCGATCTGCTCGGTCAGCACCTTGTAGGCGCGGGTGCAGATCTCGATCTTGCGCTGGAAGGTGTCAGCCTGGCCCTTTTCGTCAAAGGCCATCACGACGACGGCTGCGCCATACATGCGGCAGATTTTCGCCTGTTCGATGAAGGCCTCTTCGCCTTCCTTCATCGAGATGGAGTTGACCACGGGCTTGCC
>JAYWHQ010000350.1:0-3002 GCA_043777655.1 Allobosea sp.
GTCATCATCGGCACCATGGAGAATTGTGACTGGAACGCGCGCTGACCAGCCATTCTTCAGGATCGTGGTGCAGCCGGGATAGAAGGAGATGACGGTTCGGAAATCCGTGGTTGAGGGTCGTGCGCCATTGCGTGCGGCATGAAGCGCCGTTGAGCCGCCATTCGACCAGCCGAGCAGGCCGATCCGGTTCTTCGCGACAAAGGGCTGGCTGGCGAGCCAATCTGCCGCCCCGAAGGCATCGCGCGCCCGTCCAGCCGGCGTGATGCTGCGGTCGAGCGTGTTGCAGACGGATTCAAACCCCCGCGAGCGGAAACTGTCAGGAAACAGCACGACATAGCCCGCTGCCTGCAAGCGGTCGCCCCAGTCGGCATGGCGCGGGTTGAGTGCGCCGCTGCGCGACCAGAGCCCGCCGCAGCCGTGCAGTGCCACGACAGCCGGGAAGGGGCCCTGGCCCGAAGGCTTCATCATCCAGCCGGTGATGGACGTGCCATCGCCGGAGGGAAAGCTGACCTTCTCCAGCGCCAGCGCCGACACAGTTGGCAGAGCGAGAAAGACCAGGGCCATTGCTGTCGCCGTTCGCAGCCTTGATTGCAGCATGTGCGGCTCCCCATTGTTCACAGGGAACGGAGCCTAGCCCAAAAACCAAAAGGCCGCGAAGCGGAGCTTCACGGCCTTGTCAGATTTTCGTGGCGACGAAGGCTCAATTCATCTGGGCTTTTACGTCCTTGAGGCCTTGGGCAACCAGATCGGCAGCCGACTTGCCAGCGACCTGCTTGCGCAAGATGCCTTCGGCAGCCCGAACAGCGGCATCAGCGGCAGCGGCGCGAACCTCCGCTGTTGCCTGTGCCTCAGCATGGGCAATCTTGTCCTCGGCGGTCCGGGTCCTGCGGGTGACGAATTCCGCCAGCTTGACCTCGGCTTCCCTGGCCAGACGCTCGGCCTCTTCCTTGGCGGCAGTCACGATTGCCTCGGCCTCGGCCTCGGCAGCCTTCCGCTTGCCTTCATACTCGGCGAGCAGATGTTCAGCGTCTTCACGCAGGCGGCGCGCCTCCGCCAGATCGTCGGCCACCTTCTTGCCATGCCCGTCAAGAGCGGCAAGCACAGCCTTGCCGGCACCAAACTTCAGTGCCAGCCAGATGAAAATGGCAAAGGCAACGGCGACCCAGAATGTCGGATTGCTGAACATTGGTTCAACCCTTCGTCAGCGATTTGACAGCGGCATCGGCAGCTGCGGCTGTGGGGGCAACACCCGTCAGCTTCTGAACAATCGAGATGGCGGCATCGGCGGCAATGCCGTCGACATTGGCCATCGCCTTGTCCTTCATCTTCACGATCCGGCTTTCCGAAGCAGCGAGCTTCGCAGCCAGTTCGCCTTCAACCGCCTTGCGGCGGGCATCGCTGGCGGAATTGACGCTTTCGCGGGTGCTCTGGGCAATGCCCTGGGCACGGGCGCGGGCTTCCACCAGCGACTTCTCGTAAGCCTCGCCCGCTTCTTCAGCCTTGGCCTTGGCCTTGGCTGCAGTGTCGAGATCCGCCGTGATGCGTGCTGACCGGTCAGCCAGAAGACCGCCAATGCGTGGCACGATGATCCTGGACATCATCCAGTAGAGAAGGCCGAATGCCAGAGCGAGCCACAAGAGCTGCAGGGCAAAGGTCTCGCTCTGGAATGGCGGGAACGCGCCGCTGGCAGGGGCCTTGCCCTCAGCGGTCGTGCCTGCGGTTGTCTTTGCGGGCGCTGCCATCACTTCAATCCCTGAATTCGCGTGGGCCGCAATCGGCCCACGCCTGATGTGCCGTCAATCCCTGTCTGAAACCAGACAGGCGGGATCAGACTGCGAACAGCAGAAGGAGCGCGATGAGCAAGCAGAAAATGCCGAGCGCTTCGGTCAGTGCGAAGCCGAGCAGCAGGGTGCCGCGCTGGCCATCGGCAGCTGATGGGTTGCGCAGCGCGCCAGCCAGGAACTGGCCGAACAGGTTGCCAAGCGCGATGGCAACGCCGGACATGCCGAGGCAGGCCAGACCAGCACCAATGTATTTTGCGGCGACGGGATCCATGTAGAGCTCCTTGGGTTTTCTCTGGGGTTTTGCTTGTCTTGAGTGGAAAGAAACCGGCTGATGATAAGTTCAGTGGCCGGGATGGAGGGCGTCATGCAGGTAGATGCATGTCAGAACGGCGAAAACGTAAGCCTGAAGCACGGCCACCAGCATTTCGAGTGCGATGAGGGCAACGGTCAGCGCGAGCGGCAGCGGCGCCATAATGGCCCAGCCGCCAGCAAACAGCAGCGTGGCAACAAAGCCCGCGAAGATTTTGAGGGCGATGTGGCCAGCCAGCATGTTGGCGAAGAGACGAACCGAGAGGCTGATCGGCCGCGAGATGAAGGAGACAACCTCGATCGGGATCAGGATGACAAGCATGGCCGGATGCACGCCGGACGGTGCGAACAGGCCGAAAAAATGCATGCCATGCTTGTAGAGCCCATAGAGCAGCACGGTCAGGATCACGAGGCCTGCAAGTGCTGCGGTCACGATCAGATGGCTGGTCACTGTGAAGGTGCCGGGCACCATGCCGATCAGGTTGCACATCAGCACGAACATGAAGAGCGAGAAGACCAGCGGCATGAAATGCATGCCGTCGCGGCCTGCAGATTCCCGCACCGTGGTGGCAACGAACTCGTAGGCCATTTCGGCCAGTGACTGAAGCCGACCGGGCACGAGCGACTGGTGGCGTGTGCCGTAAATCAGCAGAAGGCCGATCAGTCCAACCGCGATGAACATATAGAGCGCGGAATTGGTGAACGCGATTTCCTGGTTGCCGATCTTGCCCAACGTCGCGATCGTCTTGATCTCGAATTGTTCAATCGGGCTGGCCATGGTCGCACCGGTTCCTGCTCATCATCGCCAGCGCCAAGCGCCGGCTCATTTCAGATGCCAAGGCTGTTCAGCCCTGACGCTTATTCATCTGCCCGGCAGCGCGCATGACGTTCCAGACGCCGGCACCGAAA
>JAYWHQ010000351.1:0-2998 GCA_043777655.1 Allobosea sp.
TGCACGCGGTGCCTACGGCGGCTGCATCGGCTATTTCGGTGCCAATGGCGAGATGGACACCTGCATCGTGCTGCGCACCGCCGTCATCAAGGACGGGCGGATGCATGTGCAGGCCGGCGCCGGTATCGTGCATGATTCCAACCCGGCTTCCGAGCAGCAGGAATGCGTCAACAAGGCCAAGGCCCTGTTTCGCGCCGCCGAAGAGGCTGTGCGTTTCGCCGCCAGCAGCCGACGTGGCCAATAGCTGGAACAGCAGAACGGCCGGGTTTTCACCCAGCCGTTTGCGCCTGTCATCGAGGTTCTCAGATCAGCGCGTGATGCGCAGCTTGCCGATCTCTGCCGCCACCTCGTCGAAGGCGCGCTGCAGATCATTCTGGTCCTTGGCAAAGTAGAACAGCTTCTTGGTCGAAGCACAGTTCTCCATCTCTTTCTTGGCGCTCATGTTCTGCTCGCGGAACATGATGGACAGCACCGTGATGCCAGCCGCCTTCGCGTTGGTGCAGGCGAGCGCCATGCGCTTGTCGAAATGCTTGCTCGCTTCAGAAAAGGTTTCCTTGGCGAAACGACCATATCGAAGGTAGCCATAAGCACCATAGAGCGAGATCGTCGGGCCATTGTTGTCATTGCCACCGATCAGATTCTGACCGTCCGACATCACCACCATGAACTTTTTGGCCTTGCCATAGGGCTTGCCATCGGCGAACGGGCCCTTCGGCGTCAGCGTGCGCCAGCCCCACATGATGCCTTCGGAACTGATCGTGCCACCACCATCCCAATGCTTCATGCCACCAAGCTTGGCCAGAATGGCTGTCTTGTCCGATGAAAGACGCAGCAACTCGTCCGGGCAGCCCTTGTTCGGGCCTGTCGTGCTGGGTGCTGTCTCGTCGAGATTTGCCTTGTTCACGCCATCGTACTTGAAAAGGTTGTACATGGCCTCCCAGTTCCACTCGTTGAATTCCCATCCAGCGGGCGGCGCGCCATCATCCATATAGCTGTTGGCCATGCCGAAATCCTTGCTGCCGCGCGGGCCACGCTCGTCGGGCCAGAAGTAAGGCACGAACAGCGTGTCCGGGTTGGTACCGGATGGGACATCGTCAGTGACGTCATAAGGCTCGGGACGCGCCTCGACGCAGCCCTTCCACTTCGCGCCTGGAATCCGGTCAAAGAGATCGAAATGGCTGATCTTGTCGGGCGCGCCGAGCCAGCAAGGCGACCAGAAATTGAAACCGGTTGGCACAAAGCCCTTCTCGCCCTTCTGGACGTAAGGCTTTCCGGGTGATTTCCACTCTCCGGCCAGCGGTGCCTTGGTGTTGGGCGTCACGGTCGATTGGGCCGCAGCCGACTTGATCCCGAAAAGTTCATGGCCAGCCGAGCCGAACTTGTTCAGCAGTTCTGGCAACCAGGCGCCATCACCGCCATTGCCGGGGCCCGGGTCAGGATTGCCACCACCACCACCACCGCCGCCGCCGCCGCCACCGTTGGAAGGATTCGGATTCGGGTTGCAGCCTGTCAGGAAGCCGGCACCGCGATTTTCGAGGATATGCGCATGCCAGCGCGAGTTTGCACCAGTGTCCATGGCGGCCATCGGCATGTTGAGTTTGCCGGGGTTGACGGCTGCCACATAAGGCACCACCGAAATCTTCAGGCTGTCGGACGCCGCGCCCGATGCGAACAACGTCTCGACAAAAGATTTGGATGACTTGCGCAGCGCTTCCATGTCGTTGGCCATCGAGCCCGTATTGTCGAGCACGAGTGACACTTCGACAAAGCCCTCGCCACGCGCCACTTCGGCCGCGGCAACCACCGTCGTGTTGTCGTAGCCGAGCAGCGAGACGACGCTGTTCTTCTGGTCGGCCTTCACCTCGACGCGCACGCCATTGGCCTTGTCGATCAGCTTGAAGCTGACATTGACCAGGTCGCCATAGTTGCCGACATTGGCCTTGAACACCTGCTGCGCCAGCGCCTCGCGCTGCGAGAATGTGCCGGTAGATTTTGCAGCAGCAAGAGCCGCCGCATCCGAAGCTGCCGAGAGCTTGGCCTGCAAATTGACCGCCTGTGAATAGTCAAGCGCTGCACCCGCCATGCCAAGCACGGGCAGGAGTGCCAGACCAAACATCATGGCCACATTGCCGCGCTTGTCATGCGCCAGTCGCTTGAGAACCGATTTGAACCTGAAGGCCATAACACTCACCCTTTTACGCGTGGCGGGCATGGAACCCGCTTCTTTCATGGGGAGACGCTACAGGAGAAACACTGATCTTTCGTGAAGTGGAATGGTCAATGAACTGCCTATGCCAACAAGGTTCTGTTCACCGTTCCTGAGCCGCTTGACCCGCCAAACGCTGACGGGCATGTGCATCGGAAGCAGAACCCCGGACCCCTACATGCGCATCCTGTTGATCGACAACTACGACAGCTTCACCTGGAACCTTGTCCATCTTGTCGGTGGACTTGGCGTGGACGTTCATGTCGCTCGCAATGACACGCTGAGTGTGGCTGAGGCCATGGCGCGCGGCGATGATGCGATCATTCTCTCACCGGGCCCGTGCACACCCAACGAGGCCGGTATCTGTCTGGAGCTTGTCGAAAAGGCGGCTGCCAGCACGCCGATCTTTGGCGTGTGTCTTGGTTTGCAGACAATTGGCCAGGCGTTCGGCGGCAACGTTGTGAGAGCACCGACGCCAATGCACGGCAAGGTCTCGACCATCAGCCACCAGCGGCGCGGCCTGTTTCGCGGCATCAATGGCACTCTTGAGGCGACGCGCTATCACTCGCTTGTCGTCGACCGCGCCACCTGCCCGACATCCCTGTCCATCGAGGCTGAAAGCAGCGACGGGCTTATCATGGCCATCTCGCACCGCGATTTGCCGGTGCATGGGGTTCAGTTCCACCCCGAGAGCATCGCGTCCGAGCATGGCGCGACCATCGTGAAGAACTTTCTCGACTTGGCAGCGGCATGGTCTAAGACAGGCCGCGCACGTCTGGCAGCTTCAGCCTG
>JAYWHQ010000352.1:0-2992 GCA_043777655.1 Allobosea sp.
AGATTTCAACTGTTCCAAACTGCGTCAGATCGGCATGGCTCCACCGCCACGGCGTCGCGACGGCGTAGGGGACGCAGCTTCGGCTGGCATTGCCTCAATCGCCTTGTGCGTTGCAGCAACGGTATTTTCGTCATTCTGGGCCGCAAACAACCCATCACTGCGCCGAATTGAACTGATTTGTGCAATTCCCCGTTTTTCAACAGTAAAATCAGTGGCTTGTATTTGTTGCACTGCACCAGGGGCGCTCGACGCACCTTCCCCATCGTCATGATTAGACGAAAGTTTAATCGGCTCGTCGCCTGATTCTTGGGCACTTTCCACAGGCTGCCCCACGGATGCGCTCGTCTTGGGCGGTTCCGGGAACAGTTGAGCCAGCATGGCCTTCACATCATCCGAGTCGCCCAGCGGGCCATAACCTGGCGCTCCACCCGGTGTGTTCCAGTCGAGCGCATACTCGCGAGCCGGATTGACGAAGTCACGGATAACCGGGTCCGTCTCCCAGACCCGCCGCAAGGCGGCGAGCTTCCAGCTTTCCGGCACATTCTGCTTCAACCAGTGTGCCAGGTCGAAATCCTTGTCGACGCTCTCCAGCGAAGGCGGCTCGACCATCTCCAATTCAGGTTCGGCTTCCGCCGCTTCGGCGGGCACAGGCTGTTCAGACGGCAGCACTGTTTCGGCAAGCGGCGCAGCACGGCTCTCGGTCTCCACCTCACGCTTGCGGCGTGACCAGCGGCTGAGGAAGCCATCATCCTCCGGTGTCACTGGCATTAGCCCTGCTCCGGCTTGCGCTCGGCGCCGTTGACGGGCGCGATGGGCCGCTCACCGCCCTTGCGCGGATCGTGTTTCTGGCGTTGGCGCTTGACGAAAACCTGCTCGACATGGTGCGCATCGAAAAAGTCGCGCACGCGCTCGATGATGTCTGATGGCATCGGCAACATCTCGACAATGTCACCCACGGTCTCGGTGAAGCCTTCGCCTTCATGTGGATCCGCCGTCACGCCCACCAGCTCGAGCGCAGGCTCGATACCGGTTGGTCGCACGCAGACCCAGAGGCTGGGGCGGCCAGTCACAATGTTGGTGCGGAAATGCGCCGTATCGACCGAGAACAGGGTCAGGTCGGCGGCTCCGAGATAGAAGCGCTCGCCTGGTCCGTCGCGGCCAAGCGAGGTCCATGGCGCCAGCTCCGGCGCGTCGGGCAGGACGGCGACGGGCAACCAGGCATGGTCGATCCAGGGATTGTCGACAGCGCGCCGCTCGACCACCACACCAACCCGGATATGCTCCTGTGCCATGATGTCTCTCCCCTTCAGGCGCTGATTGCCGCCAGCGGCAGGCCAGTGACAAGGTTTTGCGGCTTGATCCTCAGGATATTGTCCTTGTCCATGGCCAGAATGAGGTAAACTGGTGCGCCCTTTGCCTGCGCCAGCACGGGAACATCATCGCCAAAGCGCAGTGTGAACAGGCCCAGCATGCGCGCAGCCTGCTCTGGCTCAATTGGCTTGCCTTCCCAGAGCACCTTGCCGATGGCGCTGGCTTCTGCATCGAGCCCGGCAAACCAGCGCCAGTCCTTGTCCTCAACAGTGTCGACAGTGCCGATCTCGGCATCAAAGCCATGCACGGCCTTGATCCAGACCGCGATGGCAGCAGCAAGCGCGGCGCGTCCAGACGGCTTGCCGCCCAGATCCAGCACCATGTCGAACGCATCCGAGCGCTGCCAGTAGCCGTCCGAATTGCTCACTTTCAGAATGTCGAGCGAGGTTGCGGCAGGTCCACCCAGCATGGCCAGCAGCGGCGAGGCGTGCCTGTCCGCCTCATGCCCCTCGATCATCTCGGCATCGGCCAGCAGGATCGTGTTCTCGTGAAAGGTCACGCGCTGCGGCCGGAAGAAGCACTCGGCAGCGCGCACCACGAACGGGTCTTCGCAGGCATCAAGCGCGCTGCGCAGGATGACCTGCACCAGCTGGTCCAGGAACAGCGGCGGCACATCCGCCACGCCGTTGCGGATCATGCTGGCATAGGCACCCTGCAAGGTTGGCGCCGACAGCAACCTGTCGCGCCATTTCACCAGAAAGCGCCAGTTTTCCTGTGCGTCCGGATCAGACAGCCCGGCAATATCCGCTTCGCTGACGCGCGCGCGCGGGTTCGCCAGCAGGCGGGCATGCAGCGCGCGTTCGGCATCGCAGGCCTCATCCGGAGGCACGATCTCCGGGCGCGCGAGATAGGCGATCAGATAGTCGTCGGTGACGGTCAACGCGCCATCAGCCGCACGGTCGAGCAGGAGGTGGCCGGAGGCGGCCCAGAAATGAGTCATGATGCGCGATCCTGGCTGGCTTTGCCGAGAGAAAGCAAGTCGACGGTTTCCTGCGGCTGGTCGTCGTCCTCGCTCTCGAAGAACTCGAAAGCCCTGAAGCCATCCTTTGGCAAGTCGGCGCGCGGGCTCAGCGTGCGGAACTGCTCGTGAATGTCGCCCTCCTCCGCCACGCGGCGCAGCGCCAGCAATGTCTGCTCCGGATGGTCGCAAAGCGATGCGGCAAAGGCGAATTCTTCCTGCGCTGCCTCACGCGCCGTCGCCAGATCAGGCGCGCCCAGCTTGTCGACAAGCTGCGCGGCGAGCCGTGCAACCGCCTGCTCAAGCTCCTCCGGCGTGACCTCGTTCACCACAGCAAGCGTCGACCAGCCAAAACTGTTCACACCCAGAAAGCCGCTGCGAAACGCCGTGCGCCCCTTGGCATCCAGTTCGGAAATGGTTGCGGGGTTGAACAGGAATGTGCCTGTGACCGCCCACTCGCCTGGCTCTGCCGCCTTGCGGAAAACGAAGGTGTCCGACGGATCGAGCCGGATGGTGCGCGGCAGCTTGAGCGGCTTCACAGCTTGGGCCCGCCCTGGTCGACGTCAAGCCAGTCGGCTTTCTGCAGGGCCTCGATCAGGGCGTGGCGCGTGTTGCCCTCCTGCGCAGTCGTCACGAGGTCGCCATAGATCGGAAGAGCGTCGT
>JAYWHQ010000353.1:0-10265 GCA_043777655.1 Allobosea sp.
TGACATCAGGCCCCGGCGCGACCAACATCGTCACGCCGCTGCAAGATGCGCTGATGGATTCGATCCCGGTCGTCGTCGTCTCGGGCCAGGTGCCGACGCCGCTGATCGGTTCGGACGCGTTTCAGGAATGCGACACGGTCGGCATCACGCGCTCCTGCACCAAGCACAATTATCTGGTGAAGAACATCGCCGATCTGCCGCGCATCCTGCATGAGGCGTTCTATGTGGCGGCAAATGGCCGTCCCGGCCCGGTCGTGGTCGATATCCCCAAGGACATCCAGTTCGCCACGGGTGTGTACAGCCGCCCCATCGACAACCAGCACAAAACTTATCGCCCAACCGTCAAGGGAGACATCGGCAAGATCCGCGCGGCGGTCGAGCTGATGGCCAAGGCCAAGCGTCCGGTTTTCTACACCGGCGGCGGCGTCATCAATGCCGGCCCCCATGCCTCGACGTTGCTGCGCGAGCTGGCCAAGCTGACCGGCTTTCCCGTCACCTCGACATTGATGGGTCTGGGTGCCTATCCGGCGGCTGATCCGCAATGGCTCGGCATGCTGGGCATGCACGGCACCTATGAGGCCAACTGGGCGATGCATGACTGCGATGTCATGATCAACATCGGTGCGCGTTTTGACGACCGCATCACCGGGCGGCTGGATGCGTTCTCGCCAAATTCCAAGAAGATCCATGTCGATATTGATCGTTCCTCGATCAACAAGAACGTCAAGGTCGATATCGGCATCGTCGGCGATTGCGCCCATGTGCTGGAGGACATGGTGCGGCTCTGGCGCGAGATGAGCCCGCAGCTCGACAAGCCCGCGCTCGCCAAATGGTGGGAGCAGATCGGCACCTGGCGCGCCCGCAACAGCCTCGGCTATCGCAACTCCAAGGAGGTCATCAAGCCGCAATATGCGGTGCAGCGCCTTTATGAGCTGACCAAGGGCCATGACACCTATGTCACCACCGAGGTGGGCCAGCACCAGATGTGGGCGGCGCAGTATTTCCACTTTCAGGACCCGAATCGCTGGATGACCTCGGGCGGTCTCGGCACCATGGGCTATGGCCTGCCTGCCGCCATCGGCACGCAGCTGGCTCATCCCAAGGCGCTGGTCATCGACATTGCGGGCGAAGCCTCGATCCTGATGAACATGCAGGAAATGTCGACCGCCGTGCAATATCGCCTGCCTGTCAAGATCTTCATCCTGAACAACGAATACATGGGCATGGTGCGCCAATGGCAGGAGCTGCTGCATGGCGGGCGCTATTCCGAGAGCTATTCGGAATCGCTGCCAGATTTCGTCAAGCTGGCGGAGGCCTATGGCGGCCACGGCATCCGCTGCTCGGACCCGGCGCTGCTGGATGACGCCATCCGCGAGATGATCGCCAGCCCCAAGCCGGTGATCTTCGATTGCCTGGTGTCCAAGAAGGAAAACTGCTTCCCGATGATCCCGTCAGGCAAGGCGCATAACGAGATGATCCTCGGCGATGCCGACGAGGACATCGGCTCGGTGATCGATGCGAAGGGCAGGGCGCTGGTGTGATGAAGCACATCAATTCTGAAAACGCGCCAGCTGTCACGAGCGTGTCTTTGCAGTCCAGAGCCAAATGATTGCACCGAAATCGCGTATCGAAGCCAAGGGCAAGGCGCCGATTTGTTTGTCACGCCCAAAGAGGTAAGATATGGTAAGCGCTTACTTCAGCTTACCGTGGAGATGGAGCATGGCCAGCGCCAGATTGTCGACCAAAGGGCAGATCGTTATTCCCAAGCAGCTGCGCGACGCTCGTAGATGGGCAGCGGGCATGGATATTGACTGCATCAGCACGCCAGAGGGCATCCTGCTGAAGCCTAAATCCCCGCCCAAGCGCTACACGCTGGACGATGTCATTGGCATTGCTCGCTATGATGGGCCTCCAAAGACACTCGAGGATATGCAGCGCGGCATCGACGAGGCACTTGCCGAGCGATGGGAGCGCAAGAAAAGGTGATTGGCCTCGACACAAACATCATTGTGCGTCTCATTGTCGATGATGACGCTGAGCAGGTTTCACGTGCGCGCAGCCTTATCCTTGAGAGAGGCGGTTTTGTTCAGTCTTCTGTGCTTGTGGAAACCGCATGGGTTTTGCGTAAGACTTATGGCTACACTGTTGTTCAGGTCGCTCAGTTTCTGATGGCACTGTATGAGACCGACACTCTGCATTTCGACATGGGAGAGCGCATGCCCTTGGTTCTTGATGCGATGGTCAACGGTTTAGACATCGCCGATGCCGTCCACGTAGCCTCCTGTCCCGTTCCGACATTCGCGACTTTCGACACGGCTCTGGCACGCCGCGCCGCAAAAATCTTTTCTACGCCTGAAGTGATCACACCATGAAGCTCGTTGTCGGAAACAAGTGCTATTCGTCCTGGTCGCTGCGGCCCTGGCTGCTGATGCGCGCGCTGAACCTGCCTTTCGAGGAGGTGCTGCTGCCGTTTGGCCCGACCATGGATGATCCGGCCTGGAAGGCGAAGCTCGCGGCCTATACGCCTGGCGGCAAGGTGCCGGTGCTGGTGGATGGCACGACACAGGTCTGGGATAGCCTCGCCATCATCGAGTATCTGGCAGAATGCCATCCGCAGGCCGGTGTCTGGCCGAAGGACAAGGCTGCGCGCGCCTTTGCCCGCTGCATTGCCAGCGAGATGCATGCCGGCTTCAACGGCATTCGCGGTGCCTGCCCGATGAATCTCGGCAAGCGCTATGCGAGCAAGGATCGCGGCTCGCGCGTCGCGGCAGATGTGGCGCGGCTCTCAGCCATCTGGAACGAGGCGCGTGCAAACCATGGCGCTGGCGGCCCCTTCCTGTTCGGCGCGTTCAGCGCGGCAGATGCGATGTTTGCACCGGTTGCCACCCGCATCCGCACCTATGGCATCAAGGTTGATGCCGTCAGCGAAGCCTGGATCGAGGCGATCCACACGCACCCGGCTTTCGTCGCATGGCGTGACGCAGCCCTTCAGGAGCCGTGGATCGTCGCCGTTGATGAGACTGACGAGCCCGCCTCCGAGAATTTCCGCCCCCATCTCTCCTGGTGATGTTTCGGGGCAGGAAATAGCCCCGGATCAACACCTTTCCAGCAAGTGACAGGCCATGAACGCGATGACATCGACCCATTATCCCAACGCACCCCGCAAGGAACCCGTGGCCCGCCACACGCTGGCGGTGATTGTCGACAATGAGCCCGGCGTTCTGGCGCGCATTGCGGGTCTGTTCTCCGGCCGTGGCTACAACATCGAGAGCCTGACGGTTTCGGAAACCGAGCACGAGAAGCACCTCTCGCGCATCACGGTCGTCACCTCTGGAACGGCGTCTGTGATCGACCAGATCAAGGCGCATCTGGACCGGCTGGTTCCAGTGCATCGCGTCGTGGACCTCACCATTCAGGGCGAAGCCATCGAGCGCGAGCTGGCGCTGGTCAAGGTCGTCGGCAAGGGCGACATGCGCGTCGAGGCGATGCGCCTGGCAGCGGCTTTTGGCGCGCGCACGCTCGATGCTTCGCTGACCTCCTTCGTGTTCGAACTGACAGGCTCCACGGAGGAAATCGAGCGCTTCATCAAGACGATGAACGCGGTTGGCCTCAGTGAAGTCTCCCGCACCGGCATCGCGGCGATGAGCCGTGGCCCGGATGCGATGTGATTGCACGCAATGTGGCTTGAAGGACTGATTCCGGCCGACAAGATGGCGGCGCTGGCACTGTTTGCCTTTGCCAGTTCCATCACGCCGGGGCCCAACAACATCATGCTGACGGCCTCTGGCGTGAATTTCGGCTTTCGCCACACCATCCCGCACATGCTGGGCATTGGTCTCGGCTTCATGCTGCTCATCGCCTGCATCGGGTTCGGGCTGGGCGCGCTGTTCAGCGCCGTGCCCGCCCTTGCGCTGACGGTGAAGGTGGCTGGCGCGATCTACATGCTCTGGCTCGCCTGGAAGATCGCCAATTCTGGCGAGATTTCACAAGCCGGTGGTGTTTCCGGAGAGCCCATGAGCTTTCTGGCAGCGGCGGGCTTTCAATGGGTCAATCCCAAGGCCTGGGTGATGGGCATCAGCGCGATTGCGCTTTACACGCGCCCCGGCCACACCATCATCGATGTGCTGACCGTGGTGCTGATCTTTGGCGCGATCAACATTCCTTCCGTCAGCATCTGGGCCGGCTTCGGCCACGCGCTGCGCAGCTATCTTTCGGACCCGACGCGCATGCGCCTGTTCAACCGCATCATGGCCCTGCTGCTGGTGGTCAGCATCGCGCCGATGGTGATGTGAGTTGAGAAAGACGGATATACAATGTATATCATGTTCCGATTGGAGTGGATCATGAAGACGCACGTCGCCCGCTGGGGCAACAGCGCAGCTGTCAGGCTGCCGAAGGCGATCGTGGACCAGCTTGGTCTTCAGACCGGGCAAGTGCTGGAAGTCAGCACGCATGACGGCGCGATTGCACTGCTTCCGGTCCCGCAGGTGGCAGGTGATCCAGTTTATCGCCTTTCAGATCTCGTTGCCGAGATGCGCACCCACAGCGCGAACGAGCCGGGCATGGAGTGGCCGGACACTCTTCGTGAATGGCCAGTTTACGACTGGCCCAAGCCAACGACATGATGCAATGAAAGCCTGTTGACGCAATGGCCAGACTTGCACTGACAACCGGAATGCTGGTCATCATCGACTTTGACCCCACCATTGGTCATGAGCAATCCGGGCGGAGGCCTGCTTTGGTTATCAGCGAAACGGCTTACAACGATCAATCAAGCTGCTGTGTTGTTTGTCCGATCACCAGCAACACAGCCCCATGGCCTTTCAAGGTCATCTTGCCCGGGGACAGCGTTGTTTCTGGCGCTATCCTGGTGGACCAGATCAAATCTGTTGATCGTCGCCGCATCCTTCGATCCATAGGGGATGTTGCGCCAGCGCTTCTTTTTGAAGTCCGCAGCAAGCTGGCGGCACTCGTGGGCCTGAGTCCTGAGGCTGCAGGCGGCCAAACATGACAACCGCCCAACTCGCCTACATGCTCGCCTTCGCAGGCCTTGCCTGTTTTCTCTGGCCCGTGATCCAGCGCGTGCGCGGGATCAACAGCACCGAGACGCCCGAAAGCCGTGCCGGATTGCGCTCTCCGCTGTGGTGGGCAGGCTTTGTCTTGACCGCGCTTGCGCTCTACGTGCAACGCGGGGCGTGAATTGGCATCTGGCTCTCACAAAAACGCATGACGAAATCCGGCGAATTGGCCGCAATCCTCTTGCCGGATGAAAGCATACAGGGCTAGAACGCCCGCGACGTTTCCGATCCTGCAACGCGCCAGCCATGGGGCTTCAAGGGATCAATCGACAATCAACAGGGGCGCAATGCCCCATCATCCGGGATGGAACAGCACATGCGCGTTTATTACGACCGCGACGCCGATATCAATCTGGTCAAGGGCAAGAAGGTCTGCATCGTCGGCTATGGCTCACAGGGCCATGCCCATGCGCTGAACCTGCGCGATTCCGGCGTGAAAGATGTGCGCATCGCGCTGAAGGCTAACTCGGCAACACGGGCCAAGGCGGAAGGCGCGGGCTTCACCTGCATGACCCCGACCGAGGCCGCCAAATGGGCCGACGTCATGATGATGCTGACCCCGGACGAGTTGCAGGGCGACATCTATCGCGATGAGCTCGAAGCCAACATGAAGCCGGGCGCGGCCCTGCTGTTTGCCCATGGCCTCAATGTGCATTTCAACCTGATCGAACCGCGCAAGGACCTCGACGTTCTGATGGTCGCCCCCAAGGGCCCCGGCCACACCGTGCGCTCGGAATACCTGCGTGGCGGCGGCGTGCCGACGCTCATCGCGATTCATCAGGACGCCACAGGCAATGCCCATGATCTGGGTCTGTCCTATGCCTCCGCCAATGGTGGCGGCCGCGCCGGCATCATCGAGACCACTTTCAAGGAAGAGTGCGAGACCGACTTGTTCGGTGAGCAGGTCGTGCTGTGCGGCGGTCTGGTCGAGCTCATCAAGGCTGGCTTCGAGACGCTGACCGAAGCTGGTTATGCCCCCGAGATGGCCTATTTCGAGTGCCTGCACGAGGTGAAGCTGATCGTCGACCTGATCTATGAAGGCGGCATCGCCAACATGAACTACTCGATCTCGAACACGGCCGAGTATGGCGAGTATGTCACTGGCCCCCGCATCATCACCTCGGAGACCAAGGCCGAGATGAAGCGCGTGCTGACCGACATCCAGTCCGGCAAGTTCACGCGTGACTGGATGCTGGAAAACAAGGTCAACCAGACCTCGTTCAAGGCGACCCGCGCCCGCTACGCTGCCCACCCCATCGAAGAAGTCGGCGCCAAGCTGCGTGACATGATGCCGTGGATCAAGGCCAAGGCGCTGGTCGACAAGGCCAAGAACTGATTGGCCAAGAACTGAACGTCCAGGAACTGGACGTCAAGGAACTGATTGGCCAAGAACTGATTGGCCAAGAACTGAACGTCAAACGCTCGCACCTGTTGCGCGAGATTGTTTGCATGTGAATTTGACGAAGGCCGGGCCCGAGAGCCCGGCCTTCTGCATGTTTCTGACGCTGATGTGACAAATTCAGTCAATCGGTGCATGCCAATCTGTGCCCGATGCAAATCAGGGCTGGTTGATTTGTCACTCTATCCGCGTCATTCTGACGCTATGGAGCATCCGATCGAGATCGCCGCCCGGCTTGAGGCGGCTTATGAGGCGCTGGCGGTCAACGATGTCAGCCTGTTCCTGAGCGCGTTTGCGCCAAACGCCCGCTGGAGCATGCAGGGCAACGTGACGTCGCTGCCTTTTGCCGGGAACCGTTCCGGCCATGCCGCGATCCGCGAGATGATCCGGCTGATCTATGTCGAGTTCAAGATGCGCGATTTCTTCATCGACGACATCATCATTGGCGAACACAGCGCCGCCATTCGCTGGTCAGCGATGGTGACCTCAAAAGCGACAGGCCAGCAATTTGCGCTCAATGTGTTCGATCACATTGTTCTGCAAAAGGGACTGATCGTGTCGCTGACCCAGTTCTTCGACACCGCCGCGGTTGCAGCCACGGCTGGCCGCATTGCCCTGGTCACAGCCGATACGTCCGTCGGCTGACAAGGCTCGCGTTGCCGACAAATCCCGCGTTTGCGACAAGTCCTGCGTTGGTAACAAGGCTCAGGCGGTCTGGCGTCGGTCTGTGATCTGGCCGCGCCGCTCGAATGGGCTCCAGCCGTTCATGACATCCCGCGTCGGCCGCTCGAACCAGCGGTAGAGCGCCAGCGCCAGGGCCAGAGAGAGCGCGAACGTGCCAAGTGCGAAGAGCAGCGGCGCGAAACCCTCAAAACCTGTGGTGCGGCGGATGACAAAGAGCATGCAGGTCATCAGCGGCATGTGCACCATGTAGAGCGCGTAGGATGCCTGGCCCAGATGATGCGCCATGGGTCGCGTTGCCCAGGTTTCTGGCTGCTGCTCTTCCGCCAGGGCCATGGCAAAGACGAAGATCGCGAAAAGCACAATCACCATTTCCGCCGGCAGCTTGAGGTGCATGGCGACCAGCGCCAGACCGAAAACAGTATGGGCCGCCCACCACGGCACGTCGAACCGGCCTGACCAGACGACGACAGCGCGCTGCACGATCACGCCAAGAAAGAAGCCCGGCACCGCGCGAAACATGCCCAGATCATAGGTGGCCTGATGCCACGGTCTGAGGCCTGCCGCATCGCGGGCAATGATCATCGCCAGGACCCAGAACGCGATGAGCCCGAGACTGGCCACCATGCCAAGCCGCGCGAGCAGCAGCGCGAAAACCGGGAACAGCAGATAGACAAACATCTCGGCGCTGATCGACCAGGACGCGACATTGAAGGACAGGTGCCAGACCGGCCCCCAGGCCTGCAACATCAGGACGTTCCAAGGCAGAGCCGAAAGCCTGAACACTTCCGGATAGCTGAAAGCGTAACCGACAATATGGCCGAGCAGGCCCAGCGCACCGAAAAAGCCCAGCACCAGCATGTGCAGCGGCCAGAGGCGCGCCACGCGGCGCCAGACAAAGGCGCCATAGCCCTGGAAGCCATCAATGCGGCGGCTGTAGTTCAGAGCAATGACGAAGCCTGACAGAATGAAGAAGAAATCGACAAACAGGCCAAAGCGCGAGGCAACTGCTGTCCAGCTTTCAAGGCCAAGCCGGAAATCAAGATTGAAATGACCAATGGCCACGGCACTGGCAGCGAGGAAGCGATAAGTATCGAGCGCGCGATAGTTTTTCATCGGATGATTTTAGCATCGCGCCGGGCAGCGTGCCCGGAAACACAAAAATAACCCTAATACTGGCGGCAAATGTCCAGAACCGGCTTTCGATCCATCTGTGGTGACAACAGAAAACGTCCGGCAGGTTTCCCTGCCGGACGTCTTTGCATCGTGTTCGCAAATGCGATCAGGCTTCGATCAGAAAGTGATCTTGTCCTTGATGTCGGCCTCGACATTGGCCGGCAGAACGTTGCGCTGCACCAGATCGTCGAAATTCTTGAAGCGGGTCTTGGCACGCTCCTCGATGATCTTCTTGGCGCGGGCCGGGCCGATGCCCTTCAGCGTGTCGAGCTGGTCAGCGGTTGCCGTGTTGATGTTGACGCGCGCGCCAACCGGAGCCGGACGCGTGGCCTGCGCCGGAGCAGCAGCCGGGGCCGTGACGGCGGGAGCCGCCGGACGGGCAGGAGCAGCGGGTGCCGCAGGGCCAGCCGGGCGGGCGGGCTGCGAAGGCGAGGACTGCGAAGGAGCAGGCTGGGTGGCCTGGGCCAGAACTGGGCCAGCCATCATGCCGAGAGCGGCAACAGAAACGAGAAAGCGCGAAAGTTTCATGAGTTGGTCCTCGATATCAGGCCGGAGAAAGATCAGAAGCAGAGGGAAACACCGGCCTGTTTCCCACGCTCGCATGACAAGAGTTCTACCCTCGCCATGCCCCGCGAAGCAACATCGCCGTTTCAGGCGCAGTCCACTTCCGGTTCATTCCCGTTTTATTGCTGTGGAACTGAATGCTGGCTGAATGCACGGTTCAGTTGCTGTGCAGACTGTGGCGCTGGCGAGCAGGACAACGGGATGCAGAGCGGCAGGATGCTGCCCGGTATGTCTCTAGCGCACCGCCTGCTGGCCCAGCATGCCACCGCCATAGAGCAGCAAAAATCCCCACGCGAAAGAGGCAAGCCAGTTGGCGGCCTGGAACTGCAATGCCGGCATTTTCACGATGCCGGCCACCAGCGCGATGATGCCGCGCACCGGCCCGAGGAAATGGCCCATGAAAATGCCGACTACGCCCCATTTCTCGAAGAATTCATGGCCCTTGGCCAGCATTTCGGGACGCGACTTGAGCGGCCAGTAGTTGCCGACATTGGGTCCGATGACGAGGCCCACCCAGTAGGACATCCAGAAGCCGAAGCCTGCACCCAGCGACGCGGCAATCGCGATCGGGAACATGTTCAGCCCGGAAGCGCCCGCCATCGCGCCAAAGGCGGTGAAGAACAGTGTTGCTGGAACCAGCCAGGACAGAATCGCCGTGCACTCGCCAAACGCGACCAGGAACACGAAAACCGGCGCCCATTCTTGATGGTTGCGCAGAAATTCCGCCATGTCGCGGGCATAAAGTTGAAGCTGCTGCACGAAATGTCCTGTCCTGAACGCATTGTCAGGTCGGTGTGATAGCCGAATGAGATTACGGTTTCTTCAACGCGGGGGCGTTTGTGAATCAAACAGCCAGATCAAGTGGAAGGTCTGAAATATCCTTCAGGCGCCGGCCGTCGATCATGTCCCGAAGAATATTGGCGGCTTCGCTTTCGCCGGTTTCCGACACGGCGCGCTCAAGCTCGTAGAGCGCAAAATGGTAGACACAATCTATGTCGCCCGTGCCAAGTGCGAGGGAGGCAATCCGGCTGGGCAGCGGCTCGCCCACGACGACAGCAATATGAGGCGTGCGGCCCTTGCGATTGCGAATAAGGTTCAAGGCCTCCGAGCGCGCATTCTGCGCCCTGTCAGACCGCATGGTCCATTTGCAGGAGATGCTGGCGTGCAGCAACGGCCTCTCGCCTCCAAGAAAACGGAGGTCCGAGCGTGTGCCGGATGTGTCGTCAACGATACAGGCCCCGGAATTGATGGCCGCGTCAGGGCTGCGTTGACGGGACACCACGATGTCCGGGGCGATGGCGTAGCTGTTGCCAAGCAGGACCGCCAGCTCAGGGCGTTCGCGCGCGAGGTCGGCCAATGTGGTCAAG
>JAYWHQ010000354.1:0-2988 GCA_043777655.1 Allobosea sp.
GCTCAAGCCCGGCATCATCTCGGTGGCCGATGGCAAGGGTGCAGCCCGACGTGTTTTCGTGCGTGGCGGCTTTGCCGACATCTCCGGCACGACAGTGACCATCCTCGCCGAGCAGGCGCTGGCGATCGAAGACCTGACGCAAGCGACCCTCGACAAGGAAATCGAGGTGGCGGAAGCTGCTGGCTCCGCAGACGCCGTGGCCATGCTGCGCCAACTGCGCAACAAGTCGATGAACTGAGACGGATTGTCCGGTTCGTCGGGGTGAAAGCCGCCTTCGGGCGGCTTTATTGTCGGGGTTCAAGGCTTGGAAGTTTGCGCGATCCCGCGCCATTTCGTCATGGTCGGGCTTGTCCCGACCATCCACGACTGCACGTGTTGCCGAGAGAAGACGTGGGTGCTCGGGACATGCCCGAGCATGACGGCGGGGCGGTCTCCACGATTGTAGAGGAACGCCGATCGAACCCTCACTCCCCCATCGCGATCAGGCTGGCATTGCCGCCAGCGGCCGCCGTGTTGATGGTGACTGTCTGCTCATTGGCGAAACGCATCAGGTAGTGCGGTCCGCCAGCTTTGGGGCCGGTGCCGGAAAGGCCGGACCCGCCAAAGGGCTGCACACCCACCACCGCGCCGATGATGTTTCGGTTGATGTAGATGTTGCCTGTGCTGAGCCGCGCGATGACATGGTCGATCACTGTGTCGATGCGCGAATGCACGCCCAGCGTCAGGCCATAGCCGGTGGCGTCGAGCGCATCGATCACCTTGTCCAGCTCGCCCGCCTTCCAGCGCACCACATGCAGAATCGGGCCGAAATGCTCGGCGGTGAGATCGCCGATAGATGACAGCTCCACCACCTGCGGCGCGACGAATGTACCAGCCAGATCGGGCGTTTGGCCTGACCAGCGCAGGCGCTTGCCATTGGCCATGGCAGCGATGTGGGCATCGAGGCGGCCCTTGGCTGCTGCATCGATCACCGGGCCGACATGGACATCGATCTCGCGCGGGTCACCCAGTTTCAGCTCACGTCCTGCGCCGATCACCATCTCGATGATCTTGTCGGCAACATCCTCCTGCACGATCAACAGGCGCAGCGCCGAGCAGCGCTGGCCAGCCGAGCGGAAGGCTGACATCACCACGTCATCGGCCACCTGCTCCGGCAGGGCGGTGGCGTCGACGATCATCGCATTCAATCCGCCCGTCTCGGCAATCAGCGGCACGATCGGGCCATCTTTTGCGGCCAGTGCCCGGTTGATCGCACGCGCAGTATTGGTCGAGCCTGTGAAGGCGACGCCTGCGACGGCCGCGTGCGCGATCAGCTGCGCGCCGATGGCGCCGTCGCCCGGCACGAAATGCAGCGCAGTGGCGGGAATGCCCGCCTCATGCAACAGGCGCACCGTCATGGCGCCGATCAGCGGTGTCTGCGGTGCTGGCTTGGCCACAACAGTGTTGCCGGCAACCAAGGCAGCAGCGATCTGGCCTGCAAAGATGGCCAGCGGGAAGTTCCACGGCGCGATGCAGATGAACGGGCCGCGCCCGCGCAGGGCCAGCGTGTTCTCCTCACCGGTGGGGCCGGGCAGCAGCATGGCTTTGCTGAAATGCGTCTCGGCCTCACTGGCATAATAACGGCAGAAATCGACGGCTTCGCGCAACTCGGCCAGCGCGTCATCCAGCGTCTTGCCCGCTTCCGACTGGAGCAGCACCAGCAGCGGCCCGCGTCGCGCTTCCATCAGGTCAGCGGCCTTGCGCAGCGCCTTGGCACGTGTGGCAACAGGTGTCGCCGCCCAGGCCGCGAAGCCATCCCTGGCGGCTTTCATCGCGGCATCGACAGCGGATTTGTCTGTCGCCTGCACCTTGCCGACGGACTTGCCATCGATGGGTGAGAGGACATCGGTGCGTGTGCCTGATCCGACGGGCTTACCATTGACGAGCGGCACAGCATCAGGAACCGCGATGGCCGCGGCTTTGCCCACCTCGGCCAGCAGGGCGGCCAGCGCGACACGGTCCCCGAACTCGACGCCCGCCGAATTGGTGCGCGAGGCTCCAAAAAGAGTGGCTGGCATGGGCAGCTTCGGGTGTGCGGCAGCCTCCGGCTTGCCGATGATGTCCGCTGGGGGCACCAGCAGTTGCGCCACCGGCACATTCGGGTCGCCCGCCACGCTGACGAAAGACGAGTTGGCCCCATTCTCCAGCAGGCGGCGCACCAGATAAGCCAGCAGATCCTGATGGCCGCCCACGGGCGCATAGGTGCGGCAGGCATAGCCCTCGCTTTCCGCGATCAGGTGGCCATAAAGCGCCTCGCCCATGCCATGCAGGCGCTGGAATTCGTAGCCCTCGGCATCGCCCGCCATCTCCGCGATGGCGGCCACCGTAAGGGCATTGTGGGTGGCGAATTGCGGCACGATCATCGGGCGCAAGGCCAGCATCTGCCTGGCGCAAGCCTCGTAGTTCAGGTCGGTCATCGCCTTGCGGGTGAATACGGGATAGCCGTCAAGGCCGCGCTCGTGCGCGCGCTTCACCTCGGTGTCCCAATAGGCGCCCTTGACGAGCCGCACCATCAGGCGGCGGTTGTGGGTGCGGGCAAGCATCGCGATGTGGTCGATCACGGCACTGGCGCGCTTCTGGTAGGACTGGATGGCCAGCCCGAAGCCATCCCAGCCGGCCAGCGAGGTGTCGGCCATCACGGCCTCGATCACTTCGAGTGACAGCTCCAGACGGTCGGCCTCTTCGGCATCAACTGTGAAGTTCAGGTCATAAGCCTTGGCCTTCAACGCCAGCGCAATCACCTTCGGCACGAGTTCTGCCAGCACGCGCTCCCGGCTCACCGCCTCATAGCGCGGGTGCAGTGCCGAGAGCTTGACCGAGATGCCGGGTCGGTTGGGCAGCGCCTCGTTGCCGGCCGAGCGACCAATGGCATCGATGGCGGCGGAGTAGGAGGCCAGATAGCGATCCGCAACGTCTTGCGTGCGCGCACCTTCGCCCAGCATGTCGAAG
>JAYWHQ010000355.1:0-2982 GCA_043777655.1 Allobosea sp.
GGACAGCGCCGCCTCCAGCGCCTTCGCCTTGTCCATTGAAGAACCTTCCACCAGCTTGAGATTCGTCTGAGCCATCTTGCGCAGTCCTTGTGACAGGGGGCGGCGCGATTCTCAACGCGCCCGGTGACAAGTTATGGACACGTTTTGTTCTCGCAATCAAGTTCTATTTTTGTTCACGTATCACAATCGCGAAAGTTGCAGAAGCCGAAACACTGAACATCCAATAAATTCAGCATCTTGCCCCCCTCACCCCATCGCCGCCTTCACCGTCTCCACCAGCTGCTTCATCTGAAACGGCTTGGGCAGGAAGTGGAACTCCTCGCCTTCGGGCAGGTTCTTGCGGAAGGCTTCCTCGGCGTAGCCGGAAACGAAGACGACGCGGGTGGCGGGGTTGCGCTTGCGCAGCTCGCCCAGAAGCGTCGGGCCGTCCATCTCGGGCATGACGACGTCGGAGACGACAAGATCGATCTTGCCTTCCAGCCGTGTGAAGACATCAAGCGCTTCCACGCCGGAGGCGGCCTCGTGCACGGTGTAGCCGCGCGAGACGAGCATGCGGGCGTTGAGCGCGCGCACGGCATCCTCGTCCTCCACCAGCAGGATGATGCCCGCGCCCGTGTGGTCGGCAGCGGGCTTTTTCACCGGGGCCTGTTTGGCGGCGAGATCGGCGGCGATCTCTTCTGCTGTCGGCACATGGCGCGGCAGGAAGATGCGGAAGGTCGTGCCTTTGCCCACGGTTGAATCGCAGAAGACGAAGCCGCCGGTCTGCTTGACGATGCCATAGACCATCGAGAGGCCAAGGCCCGTGCCCTTGCCGATGTCCTTGGTGGTGAAGAAGGGCTCGAAGATCTTGTCGAGATGCTCGGGCGAAATGCCGGTGCCGCTGTCCTCGACTTCGAGCGCGACATAGTCGGCGGCAGGCAGGTGCGCGAGCTTCATGGCAGCGCTTTCGGCCGCGGTGACGTTGAGCGTGCGCACGGTGAGCTTGCCGCCATTGGGCATGGCATCGCGCGCATTGACGGCCAAGTTGACGATGACCTGCTCCAGCTGGCCGAGATCGGCCTTCACGGGCCAGAGATCGCGGCCCTGGCGCACATCCAGCGCCACCTTGTCGGCCACCACGCGCTTGAGCATGAGCGAAAGGTCGGAGAGCACATCGCCCATTTCCAGCACTTGCGGGCGCAGCGTCTGGCGGCGCGAGAAGGCCAGCAGCTGGCGCACGAGGGCAGCGGCGCGATAGGCATTCTGCTTGATCTGCATGATGTCGGGGAAGGATGGATCGGTCGGCTTGTGGCTGGCCAGCAGGAATTCCGAGGCGTTGATGATGACCTGCAACACATTGTTGAAGTCATGCGCGATGCCACCGGCCAGCTGGCCGACCGCCTGCATCTTTTGCGCCTGGTCGATGTTGTCCTTCAGCTTGCGCTCGGCCGTGGTTTCCAGCGCATAGACGAGCGCCCGCTCGCCATCCTGCCCGCCCTCGACACCACTGAGATAAAGCCTGGCGGAGCGGCCACCATCGCCCGCAAGGTTGGCATCAACGGGCGCGATTTCGGTGCCGCCAGCCATTGCCGCCGCCAGTGGCGCCGAAAGCGCGCCGACATCAGCCAGCAGGCTCTGGATCGTGCCGGGCTGCATCGCGCCACCCAGCCGCGCGAAGGCGGCATTGGCGCTCAGAATCTTGCCGCTGCCATCAATGGTGGCAATGCCCATCGGTGTGGCGTTGAACAGGCGCGAGAAGCGCACCTCGGCTGCACTTCCGGCATCGACGCCCGCCTCGCCCGGCGCACGGTTCAGCACCAATGTGCGCGAGGCCCCCGCCCGGCCATCCTGCCCGAACGCGACCTGGTGGTGCAGGCGAACGGGCAGTGACTGGCCATTGCGGCGGCGCAGGTCAACATCGAGGATTTCCGTGCGCAGATCGCCCGGTTTGCCGCGAATGGCCTCGATCAGCGCGACCGCGCTGGAAGAGGCAATGTCACGCAGCAGCAGCCCGCCGGTGCCAACGCGGGCCAGATCATGGTCAAGCCAGCCTGCCAGCGTGGCATTGACATAAGGCAATGCCCCGTCGGCCGTAACGGACATGAAGCCCGCTGGCGCATGATCGAGATAGTCGATCGCCTGCTGCAACTCCTGAAACACGGTTTCCTGACCCGTGCGTTCATGCGTCACCTCGGACAGGGTCCAGAGTGTCGCCGGGCGCTCGCTGCTGCGCCGCACGGGCTGGGCGCTGACGCGATACCAGACGCCTTCGAGATTTGGCTGCTCCTTCGCGGGCTCTGCCGCTCTGGTCGAAAGAGGTTCCGCCAGCCGGATTTCCTCACTCGCACGGCGGCCCTCGCGCGCAGCCACTACCAGCCGGTAAATGGCTTCAGACACATCCGCCCCGCCGGCAAACAGCCGCTCGATGGGCTTCATGTCGGAGGCGCCCGTCGCGCCCGTCACCTTCAGATAGGCGGCATTGGCATAGACGATCTGGCCTTCGCCTTCGGTGACGAGCAGTCCATCGGGTGTCTGGTCGACGATGGCCTTGGTCAGGTCATTGCGCCCTGCCTTGCCTGCAAACTGCACAAGGCCTGTCGCATAGGCAAAAAGCGCAAACACGCCGGCAACCGACAGGAGCGCCAGAAGACCAAGGATCAGCGGCTGCGCCCATTCATTGGCGATGAAGCCAAGAGCGATGGCGGCGCCCACCAGCAGGCCGGCCAGCAGCAGCACGAGGCCAACACGGCCCGGCTTGTCGGAGCGATCAATCACGGCAGCAACTTGTGCAGAGGCTTGTGCAGCAGCTTGGGCGGCAGCTTGGGCGGACTTGGCGCTCATGAGGCTCTCTGGGTTGGGTCCGCAGTGCGGTGTGGTGGTCACGGCTGTTCAGTCAGGCTTCTTCAGTGCGGTCGGAATTTCAGGCCACTGCAAACGAGTTATGCCCGTCGCCCCTTCAGGCGCAAGACATAGCCAATCACTTCGGCCACAGCCTGATAATGT
>JAYWHQ010000356.1:0-10192 GCA_043777655.1 Allobosea sp.
CATCTATTTTGCTCCAATAAATAGTGAGTTGACCAACTTATTAAATCGAGTTAGATTCTTTGTCGCCAACAGGCCAGAACTTTTTAAATGAAAAGCCAAGTATGAAAATCAGGCCCACACGATCGGACGACATCCCTGATCTGCAGCATGTTGTGGACGGCACGGAGCTTTTTCCAAGCGACCTGCTGCCCGACATGGTGAGCGGCTTCCTTCGCGAAGGAGAAAGTCATGACGTCTGGTTGACGTGTGAGTTGGAAGGGAAGGCGGAAGGATTCTGCTATGCTGTGCCCGAGAAACTAACTGACGGCACATGGAATATGCTCGCAATCGCAGTGCACCCTCTGCAGCAGGGATTGGGCATCGGCGCAGCCATCGTCAAGCACCTAGAAAACACCTTACGCGAACGCGGTCAAAGGGTTCTCATTGCCGACACATCGGGGACGCCAGAGTTCGAACAGACGCGCCAGTTCTATCGAAAGAACGGCTATTTGGAAGAAGCTCGTATCCGTGACTTCTGGACAGATGGTAGCGACAAAGTCGTTTTTTGGAAGCGGCTCGTTTAATTTGTAAGCTATCCGTCCGACAAAACGTTGGTGCACCAATCAAGAATTCAGCACCACAACCGGAGTGTCTGAACCGCTCCAGGTGCGGACATTGGGAATTGTGCGTGCTACGCCGTTCCGATGACGGATGAGGCCAAAAAAGTCGCTATCGAGCTGATGCCGACGCTCGGTCGCGTGCTGGCCTTGGCCCTGCCGATCATGCTCGCCAATGCCTCGACGCCGCTGATCGGCTTCGTCGATGTCGCTGTGATTGGACGGCTCGGGGATGCCGCACTGATTGGCGGGGTCGCGCTGGGGGCAGCCATCTTCAATGCCATCTACTGGTGTGTCGGCTTCCTGCGCATGAGCACGACCGGCTTCGCGGCCCAGGCGCTCGGCGCGCGCGATGGTGTCGAGATCGCAGCGACGCTGGTTCGTGCGCTTCTGATCGCAGTCGCCATTGGTGTTGCCGTCGTCGTGCTGCAGGTGCCGGTCAGACGCGGGTTTCTGTGGGTCCTCGGCGGCTCCCCCGCCGTGCAGGCTGCGACTGCGGCCTACTATGATTGGCGCATCTGGGCGGCACCGGCGGGGCTGGTCAACTTTGCCTTGCTCGGCTGGTTCATCGGGCTCGGCCGCACCATGGTGGCGTTCTGGCTGCAGGTGTTGGCCAATCTGCTGAACATTGGCTTCGCCCTGCTGTTTGTGCCAGTTTTCGGTTGGGGCGTGCCAGGCGTTGGGCTTGCTGCTTTTCTCGGCGAATGGGCGGCGGCAATCGGTGGGCTTGCCATTGCAGCGCGCGAGTTTCAGGCACGCGGCGCTACGTTTGATCGCGCGGCGGTGCTTCAACCTGCAAAGCTGAAGGCCATGTTCGCCGCCAATCGCGACATCATGATCCGGACCGTGTGCGTGCTCGCGGCGAGCCAGCTCTTTCTGCGGCTAAGTGCTGGCCAAGGCGATGCGGCGCTGGCGGCCAACGCATTGTTGCTGACGCTGTTGGCAATTGCGTACTTCATGCTCGATGGCTACGCGAACGCCACGGAAACCCTTGTTGGCCAGGCGATTGGTGCCAGAGACCGGCCACGGCTCGATCGGTCCGTGCATCTGGCGGCGGTCGCGGCGGGCATGACGGGTGTGGTCGCCGGCATCGTCATCTGGGCCTCCAATGAGCCGATCATTGCCTTCATGTCCACCAATGCAGAGGTGCGTTCCCTCACGTCGAACTACATCGTCTGGGTGGCGCTGCTGCCGTTCATCGGTGTCTGGTGTTTCCTGCTCGATGGCGTGTTTATTGGCGCCACACGCACCGCTGACATGCGCGACATGATGTTGCTAAGTTTCGTGGTCTATCTCGCAGCCCTTGGCGTGCTTGTGCCAGTTTTCGGCAATCACGGCATCTGGGCCGCGCACTGCGTGTTCTTTATCGCACGCGCGATCACACTGGCCTGGAAGTATCCGGGGCTGGCGCGCGGGGCTCAGGCCCCGCAAGTTGCCTGATGGGTTGGACCTGTCATGCTGGACCTGTGATGGGTCAGGGGCGGGCAAGCGAGGCTTGCAGATATCAAGTTTTGCAACGGACAGAATGGTCAAAAAAGCCTGCCGTCTCACCACTGCACACATCTGTCGCGCAAGACAGTATCGCTCAAGCTCTCCCGCCACACGGACAGTTTGCCACAACGCGCCATGACAGGATGAGAGAGCATCCGCGCCCATCAGCAACTTTCCAGAGTGACAGAATGGCGCGACATTCACTGTCAGATCAACAGAATGACAGGGCGCTTTCTGTCTGGTGCACGGCCTGTCCGTGTCTGGCCGTCTCGCTCAGAACCCATTCCGGTCGTGGTTCTGGCTGGCGCGCATGCGGCTCATGATCTCGTAGACGGTCACATCATGCGAGGCGAGGGGGCTGCCTTCCGAGAGCACCTGCGTGCCCATCGAGGGCAGATGGCGTTGCGGTATTGTCTCGAAGCGCATGCGCATCGTCATGGCGATGCCTTCGCCAAAGGCAATCGCCTCGCGGTTGCCGATGGATGACAGGAAGCTGATCGTGCTGGCGGACGAATCGGCAATCGCCGAGCGGATGATCTGCTGGTCGCGGTCATTGGCCAGCCGCATGGCGAAGACGGTCGAGCACTGCGACAGGATGGTGGGGTCGAGTTCACCGGGGCGCTGGGTCACCACACCGAGATAGCAGCCGTATTTCCGGCCTTCCTTGGCAATCTTGGCGATGGCCGTGCGGGTGGGGCCGAAGCCGAACTTCTGGTCTTCCGGCACATAGCGGTGTGCTTCTTCGCAGAGCAGCAGGATTTCGTAGCGGCCATGGCTCCAGACCGCGAGATCGAAGGCAAGCCGCGACAGGACGGAGGCGACCGAGTTCACCACCTCCGACGGCAACCCCGCCAGCTGGAACACGGTGATGGGTTTGCCCTCATGCGGAATGCGGAAAATCTGCCCGATCACCTGCTCGCTGGTGTCGCCCCCTTGCGCCTTGGCAAACATGAAGCGATAGCGCGGGTCATTGTAGAGACCTTCGATGCGCACCTTCAGCGAGCGCAGATGCGAGCGGTTGTAGCGCGGCTCCAGCAGGCCGATCATCTCGTCGATCAGGCTGATGACGTCGTTGATCCGGTAGGGAACGGTTGAATCCGCTGTGAAGGAGCCGCCATCGGATTGCTTGCGCAGGAGCGAGGTGGCGTGGTCGCTGGTGCTGGCCACCTTATAGCGGCTTTTGGCCGCCGCAATCATGTCGCGCAGGATGTCGACCTCTTCCTCATTGCTGGGGCGACCGCGGAAGACGACATCGGAAAACTCGTCAAACCGGAACATCCAGAACGGCAGATCAAGCGAGGACGCGTCGATCCGGATCGAGTTGTCGGGAAAGGCGCGGGCATACTCGTTGTGCGGATCAAGGATCAGCACACGGAGGTTGCGCTTGGCCTCGACACAGCGGCGCAGCAGGAGCGCCACCGCGCTCGACTTGCCAACGCCGGTTGTGCCCAGAACGGCAAAATGGCGGCTCAGCATGTCGTCGATGCAGACAGTGGCGGGGATGTCATCATCCTGCGACAGTGTGCCGATCACCACCGAGCTGCGGTCCCCTAGATCATGCACAAGTGCGAGATCGCTCGCGCGGATGCGGTGCGCATGCGCGCCAATGACCGGGTAGGTGCTGATGCCACGCCGGAACAGGCTTTTGCCCCCTTCAAGCTCGACAACTTCCCCGACAAGCTCGACTTCGACGAGCATCACATTGGGTTTGCTTTCTTCCCATGTCGGTGTCGCGATGCGCATTTCATAGACGAGGCCGACAAGGCGGGAAGCCCCGTTGCTGATCGAGATCAGGCGGCCAATCGACCAGATGTCCGAGTTCGTGCCCGGTGTATCGCTGACATGCGCCGCAATCGTCGCACGCGAACCATTGCAGGCCACCACACGGGCTGCCTCACGGTCGGGCTGCTGATGGACGTCGCGGCGCTCCGGTGTGATCTTTTCCTGGAATGGCGTCTGATCGACAAGAATTTGCATGGCGCCCAACAAAACTGCTGATGATCGCAGAATTCTAGTCGCCAAGAGTTAACGCGCCATGTCCGCAGAACAGCAAAAACAGCAGTGTCGCAAGGTCATATCTGACAATGTTACGGTATATTCCTCGGCAAATTTGGCCCCCTGAGACGTTCTGTGGCTGTCTGCCACGCTTGAGCAATGGCGCCGGGCGCGTTAACGCACAACGCCTGAGAGGACCTGCCCCATGTCACATCCGCGTCTGCGCCTTGGCGTCAACATCGACCATGTGGCCACGGTGCGCAACGCACGTGGCGGCATCCTGCCCGATCCGGTGCGTGCGGCGCATCTGGCGGTTGCGGCGGGGGCTGACGGCATCACCGCCCATTTGCGCGAGGACCGGAGACACATCCGCGATGCTGACATGGTCCGGCTCGCGAGAGAGCTGACCGTGCCACTCAATTTCGAGATGGGCGCGACTGAAGAGATGATCGCGCTGGCCGAGCAACTGCGCCCGCACGCGGCCTGTCTGGTGCCCGAAAAGCGCGAGGAGCGCACGACCGAGGGCGGGCTTGACGTGGTGGGCCAGAGCCAGGCGCTGGTCGGCCCTGTTGCCCGGCTCAAGGCTGCCGGCTGCCGCGTCTCGCTGTTCATCGAGGCGGATGAGGCACCGATCGCGATGGCGCTGCAGCTGGGTGCGCCCGTGGTCGAACTGCACACCGGCACCTGGTGCGAGGCTGTGACGCATGGCGACATCGCAGCTGCCGCGCGCGAGCTGAAGCGCCTGCGCCATGGCGCGCAGTTTGCCGCATCGCTGGGGCTGGAAGTGCATGCCGGGCACGGGCTGGACTACAACACATCGCGCATCCTGGCGGCCGAGCCCGCCTTTGCCGAATTCAACACGGGCCATTTCCTGATTGGTGAGGCCATTTTCATCGGCCTCGAAGCCGCGATCCGGCGCGTGCGCGCTGCGATGGACGAAGGCCGCGCGGCCTCTTAGAAACAAGACCATGATCCTGGGAATAGGCTCCGACCTCTGCGACATTCGCCGCATCCAGAAATCGCTGGAGCGTTTCGGCGATCAGTTCACGCACCGCCTGTTCACTGAAGGCGAGCGCGCGCGCTGTGACCGCCGTGCCACGCGCGCTGAATCCTATGCGCGGCGCTTCGCGGCCAAGGAGGCTTGCGCCAAGGCGCTGGGCACCGGCATCAGGCATGGCGTGTTCTGGCGCGACATGGAAGTGGTCAACTTGCCTGGTGGACAGCCCACCATCCGGCTGCATGGCGGGGCTGTGCTCCGGCTGGCAAAGATGACGCCTGCGGGCCATGAGGCCGTGATCCACATCTCGCTGACTGATGAGCCACCCATGGCGCAGGCTTTCGTGGTGATCGAGGCACGGCCATTGCCTTGATGCTGTTGCCCAAATTTTGCGCAAGCATCAGACATGAGCCAACTTGCGCGGATTGGACGGGATCGGGAAACTGCCTGCCATGTCTGCTGATGCTCTGCCTTTGGCCCTGATGCCGCTCTCGGCCCAGTTGCTGCCGGCTCATATCCGGGCTGACGGTGGTGTCAGGCTGCGCTTCGGGCGTGCCGGCGCGCAAAACTGCCGGCTGGAGCTGCACGAGTCCGGCGGCTATCGCGCGCGCTTTCCCTCAAAGGCAAGCGAAGCACCTTGCGAGGCCGTGCTCATCAACACCGGTGGGGGCATGGCGGGCGGCGACCGGATGCGCACGCACATCACGGTCGATGATGGTGCGCGTGCCGTTGTGAGCACGCAGGCCGCGGAGAAAATCTATCGCAGCCAAGGCGCCGACACCTGCATCGAGACGCAGCTTTCCGTGGGCGCAGGCGCGCTGCTGGATTGGCTGCCGCAGGAAACCATCCTGTTCTCCGGCGGCCGTCTGAAGCGCTCGCTCGATGTGTCGCTGGCAAATGATTCTCAGGTGATGATCTGCGAATGTCTTTATTTCGGCCGTGTCGCGATGGGTGAGCTCCTTGCATCGGGCTCATTTCAGGATCGCTGGCGCATTCGTCGCCACAATCGCGAGGGCAAGCCGGAACTCGTCTTCGCCGAGGATGTCCGCCTGGGAGGTTCGCTCAATGGCGAACTGGCCCGCAAGGCTGTCGCAGATGGTGCGCGCGCTATAGCGACATTGCTGGTTTTGCGCCCGAATGCCGAGAAAATGCTGGAATCCGTGCGCGATCTGCTTGACCAGAGCCTGTGTGAAGCGGGCGCCAGCGCTTTTAACGGCATGCTTCTGGTCAGGCTTCTCGGGCCTGATGCAGCCGCGCTGCGTCGTTCTCTCGTCACAGTCATCACCCATGTCACGAGACGCGCTCTTCCGCGCGTTTGGACATTATGAGGTGCTCCCATGCAGACGATCACTGACATGAATTGCCGGCTCAACACTGTCGAGGCTACCTGGACCATTGAACTGATTTTCGACGACCAGAGCGGCATGCACAGCTTCTCGCTGAAGGATGCGTCTTCGGTTGAAACCTTCCTCGAGGTGTTCGAAGATTGCACCTCCTGCCGCTTCGACCCCGAGACGAAGGACGTTGTCTTTGCCTTCGAGTACATGAGCGGCGAAGATGGCGAGGACGAGCAAGAGGAAGAAGACCAGGACGAGGAGGTCGAGACCTCCGAGAACGAAGCTGAAGAAGAAGATGAGGACGAGGACCAGCCGGGCAGCAGCAAGGTTGCCTGAGCGTCCCGCAACCGGGAATGACGCATGAATCTGACACCGCGCGAAAAGGACAAGCTGCTTGTGGCCATGGCGGCACTTGTGGCGCGAAGGCGCCTCGAGCGCGGTGTCAAACTGAACTACCCCGAGGCCATCGCCCTCATCACCGATTTCGTGGTGGAAGGCGCGCGCGATGGCCGCTCCGTTGCCGATCTGATGGAGGCCGGCGCCCATGTCGTCACGCCAGGCCAGGTGATGGATGGCATCGCCGAGATGATTCACGACGTGCAGGTGGAAGCGACCTTTCCCGATGGCACTAAGCTCGTCACTGTCCATGAGCCGATCCGGGGGGCCTCAAGCCAGCTCAAGCCGGGCGAGATCACGACCCTGCCGGGCGATCTCGTGCTCAACGAAGGGCGCGAAAGCCTGACGCTGACAGTGGCCAACACGGGTGACCGGCCCATTCAGGTGGGCTCGCACTATCATTTCTTCGAGACCAACAACGCCCTGAAATTCGACCGCGCCAAGTCTCGCGGCTTCCGCCTCGACATCCCGGCCGGCACAGCCGTGCGTTTCGAGCCCGGTCAGACCCGCGATGTCGCGTTGGTGGCACTGGCCGGCAAGCGCGAGGTCTACGGGTTTCAGGGCAAGGTGATGGAAAAATTGTAGTTTCCTTACTTTTGTACTATTGTAAGGAATATTCTGCTTCGGAGCGCCGCAATGGCAACCTATGAAACAACATTGACCTCAAAAGGCCAGATAACAATCCCCGTGGAAATCCGGCGCTTGTGGAAACTAGAAGCAGGCGACGAGATCGAATTTTTTCAGGATCATCATGGCGAAATCTGCATTAGGCCCTGCAATGCGGGGCCTGTGGATTTTCTCGATGTTGCCCCGCCCAGAAAAAGACTACCAGAATTTGCCACGGATGATGACGCGATTGCAGATGCTGTCATCACCCGCAATCAGCCATCACGCAAGAAACGAGCGGCTTGATGATCGGGCTGGATACGAATGTTCTTCTGCGCGCCATAACCCGCGATGATGATGTGCTGAGCCCGCTTGCGATTGACTTTTTGTCCAAACTTACGCCGCAACGAAAGGGCATGATCAATACAGTTGTGCTGGCTGAATTGGTCTGGTCGCTGAGACGCGGCTACAAGTATGGACGGCCAGAGATACTCCGGATTATTGGCAAGCTGTTGCAAAGCCCGAGCTATGAATTCGCCGACCGGCAAGCGGTGAATGCAGCCGTGACGCGATGCCAGAAAGAACCCATCCATCTGGCTGATGCCCTGATCGGCGAACTCAACCAACAGGCAAATTGCCTGACAACAATGACATTTGACGCAAGCGCGGCAAAGAGTGATGCCTTTACGTTGCTGGAGACGGTTTGAGATGGCAAGAAAGGCAACAGGTTCCCGTGGCTCATGGTTTGCAACGGTGGATGGCGAGAGCTTGCCTTGCGTACACAAACACTGGTGGAAAAATGGCCGATACCATGATCCGCACGCCTGCCTAGGGCAGCCAAAGTGGGATGAATTTATTGCCGCTCTCAAAGCTGGCAAAAAAGCGGTTCTGACAAACGACGATCTGTTGCCCTCTGGTGGATTCAAGAGAAAATCTGGCCAGGAAGCTTATATCGGAGTTTTTGAAATTGATGAGATCGAAGTCAACGGCACTGATTTGATGTTTCGCTTCGTGCGGCGGATTGATGAATTGATCTAGTCGAAAATCCTAAGGATACGCGTATGCCCTTCACTTATCCCCGTTCGGCCTATGCCCAGATGTTTGGCCCCACTGTTGGAGACACGGTCCGGCTGGGTGACACGGACCTCGTCATCAAGGTGGAGCGCGATTGCACCACCTATGGCGAGGAGGTGAAATTTGGTGGCGGCAAGGTCATCCGCGATGGCATGGGCCAGTCGCAGGTGACGAATGCAGCAGGCGCGGTCGACACCGTCATCACCAATGCGCTGATCGTCGACCACTGGGGCATCGTGAAAGCTGATATTGGCATCAGCAACGGTCGCATCGTCGCCATTGGCAAGGCGGGCAATCCCGATGTGCAGCCTGGCGTTACGATCATTGTCGGCCCCGGCACGGATGTCATTGCAGGCGAGGGCAAGATCATCACCGCGGGCGGCTTTGACAGCCATATCCATTACATCTGCCCGCAGCAGATCGAGGATGCGCTGATGAGCGGCCTGACCACGATGCTGGGCGGCGGCACCGGTCCTTCTGCCGGCACATCCGCCACCACCTGCACGCCCGGCCCCTGGCATTTGGCGCGGATGATCCAGGCGGCGGATGCTTTCCCGATGAACCTCGCCTTTGCCGGCAAGGGCAATGCGGCGCGGCCCGAGGCGCTGGTCGAGATGATCGAGGCCGGTGCCTGCGCGCTCAAGCTGCATGAGGATTGGGGCACGACACCAGCCGCCATCGACAATTGCCTGTCGGTTGCTGATGACCATGACATCCAGGTGATGATCCATACCGACACGCTGAACGAGAGCGGCTATGTCGATGACACGATTGCTGCCTTCAAGGGCCGCACGATCCATGCGTTCCACACCGAGGGTGCCGGCGGCGGCCATGCGCCCGACATCATGAAGGTGGCGGGCCTGCCCAATGTGCTGCCCTCATCCACCAACCCGACGCGGCCCTTCACCGTCAACACGCTGGACGAGCACCTCGACATGCTGATGGTCTGCCATCACCTGTCGCCGCGCATTGCCGAGGATCTGGCCTTTGCCGAAAGCCGCATCCGCAAGGAGACGATTGCGGCGGAAGACATCCTGCATGATCTCGGCGCGCTCTCGATGATGAGCTCCGACAGCCAGGCCATGGGCCGCGTCGGCGAAGTCATTACCCGCACCTGGCAGACCGCGCACAAGATGCGCCAGCAACGCGGTTCACTCGCGCAGGATGTTGGCACCGGCGCCGACAATTTCCGCGTGAAGCGCTACATCGCCAAATACACGATCAATCCCGCCATCGCTCATGGCATTTCGCGCCATATCGGCTCGGTCGAGATCGGCAAGCTGGCCGATCTGGTGCTGTGGGACCCGATCTTCTTCGGCGCAAAACCGGCGCTCATCATCAAGGGCGGCATGATTGCAGCCGCCCCGATGGGAGATCCCAACGCCTCGATCCCGACGCCGCAGCCGGTGCATTACCGCCCGATGTTCGGCGCGTTTGGCAAGGCACGCACCGCCACATCGCTGACCTTCGTCTCGCAGGCCGCCATTGCCAACGGCCTGAAGGCGCGGCTCGGCACCGACAAGGAAATGGTCGCCGTGGAAAACACGCGCGGCGGTATCTCGAAGAAGAGCATGATCCACAACGACGCCACGCCCGACATTCGCATCGACCCAGAGACCTACGCGGTGGAAGCCGATGGCGAATTGCTGGTCTGCGAGCCAGCAACGGAACTGCCGCTGGCGCAGAGGTATTTCCTGTTC
>JAYWHQ010000357.1:0-10187 GCA_043777655.1 Allobosea sp.
GCACGGCCTGATCGATATTGGCGCAACCCTGGTCACGTGGTTTGCCGTCAAGGCGGCCGACAAGCCCGCTGATGACGAGCATCACTACGGGCATGGCAAGGTGGAATCGCTGGCAGCACTCGCCGAGACGGCGCTGCTGTTTGCGCTGGCCGGTGCGGTGGCCTGGGAAGCCGGCAGCCGTCTCTGGATGGGCAGCAGCCACGCAGTCAGTGTGACGCCGCTGGTGATCGGCGTGCTGCTCGTCTCGATGATGATCGACGCGACGCGCTGGCGGGCCCTGAGCGTGGTCGCCAAGGAGACTGGCAGCGAGGCGCTGGCCGCCGACGCCCTGCACTTCTCGTCCGATCTCGTCTCGACATCGCTGACGCTCGTCGGGCTGGTCGCTGTCAAGCTCGGCTATCCGCAAGGCGACATGCTGGCCGCTCTGGGTGTCTCGCTCTTCATCATCGTTGCCGGCTTCCGTCTGGCGCGCCGCACCGTCAGCACCTTGCTGGACACGGCGCCTGCCGGGCTGTCAGACCGTCTGCGCGACGCCGCATCCTCCGTGCCCGGCGTGGTGGCCATCGATTGGTTGCGGCTCAGGCCGTCCGGCGGGCGTGTGCATGGCGAGATCGGCGTCAAAGTCTCGCGCACATTGCCACTGGAGCGCGTTGTTGCGATCAAGGAGGTGCTGGCCCGCTCCATCGCAGAGGTGGCTCCGGACGCCGAGATCACGCTGACGGCCAACCCCATCCAGGTTGATGACGAGACGGTGCTGGAGCGCGTCATGCTGATTGCGCTGAAGCTGGGCATTCCGGTGCATCATGTCACCGCGCATCGGGTGGGCGAGCGGCTCTGCATTGGCCTCGACATGGAGGTGGATGCGCTGATGTCGCTCGGCCGCGCCCATGGGCTGGCAACGCGGCTGGAGGCTGCCATTCGCGACGAGTTCGGCACGGAGACCGAAGTCGAGACCCATATCGAGCCGATGGAGATCAGCGCGCTCGACGGTCAGGATGCACCTCAAGCGACCATCGAAGCCATCGCGGACACGCTCGCACAGCATGCCGGCCATGACGGTGTTGTTCGTGAGGTTCACAATGTGCGGGTGCGCGAGACGCCCAACGGGTTGGTGGTGAATTATCATTGCCGGATGGACGCGGACCTTGATGTGTCCACCATGCATGACGCGGTGGACCGCGTCGAGCGCGCCATTCGCCTGAGCCGCCGAGATGTCTGCCGCGTGATCGGGCATGCGGAGCCGCTGCGGGCTCTCTGACAAAATCGCGCCTTCCGGATCACGCCGAACCGCCCTACATCGTTGGCTGATCAAAGCAGCAGAAAGCGATAGCGAACACTCATGCACACTGACCAGAACCCGCTCATCCGGCTTGAAGACTATCGCCCGTCCAACTGGCTGATCGAGACTGTTGATCTTGATGTGGTGCTGCATCCCGAAGCAACCCGGGTGCGGGCCCTGCTCCGGCTCGTGCCGAATCCGGAAGGACAAGCCGGCCAGCCGCTTGTGCTGGATGGCGATGAGCTGTCGCTGGAGAGCCTGCTGCTGGATGGTGTGGCGCTCGCGCCCGATGCCTATACGGCAGCCCCGCACTCCCTGACATTGCATAGCCCGCCAGATCGCGCTTTTGCGCTGACCATCAACACCGTGCTGAACCCGACGGCCAACACCAAGCTGATGGGGCTCTATCGCTCGGGCGGGGTCTATTGCACGCAGTGCGAGGCGGATGGGTTCCGGCGCATCACCTATTTCATCGACCGGCCGGATGTGATGTCGATCTACACGGTGCGGCTCGAAGCGGAGCGGGCGGAGGCACCGCTCTTGCTGTCGAATGGCGACCTTGTGGCTGCCGGCGACGGGCCGGAAGCCGGGCGCCATTTCGCTGTCTGGCATGATCCACACCCGAAGCCTGCCTATCTCTTTGCGCTGGTGGGTGGCGCGCTCGACACCATCCGTCAGGACTATGTCACCGCTGATGGGCGGCAGGTGGAACTGGCTGTGCATGTCGCGCCAGGCAAGGCCGACCGCGCGGGCTGGGCGCTGGATTCGCTGGTGCGCTGCATGCGCTGGGACGAGCGCGTCTTTGGCCGCAACTATGATCTGAGCGTGTTCAATGTCGTCGCCGTGCCGGACTTCAACATGGGTGCGATGGAGAACAAGGGTCTCAACATCTTCAACGATAAATATGTGCTGGCCGACCCGCTGACCGCCACCGACACTGACTATGCGCTGATCGAGGCGATCATCGCACATGAGTATTTCCACAACTGGACCGGCAACCGCATCACTTGCCGTGACTGGTTCCAGCTCTGCCTGAAGGAAGGCCTCACCGTTTTCCGCGATCAGGAGTTCTCGTCTGACGAACGTTCGCGCCCGGTGAAGCGTATCGCTGATGTGCGGACGCTTCGCTCGACGCAGTTCTCGGAGGATGCCGGGCCACTGGCGCACCCGGTGCGACCGCAGGCCTATCGCGAGATCAACAACTTTTATACGCCCACTGTCTACGAGAAGGGCGCGGAACTGATCCGCATGCTGAACGTGCTGATTGGTGATGAAGCCTTCAGGTCCGGCATGGACCTCTATTTCAACCGCTGCGACGGCACAGCCGCGACCATCGAGCAGTTTCTTGCCTGCTTTGCTGAAAGCTCAGGCCAGGACCTCACACATTTTGCCCACTGGTATCAGCAGGCTGGCACGCCGACCGTTGTTGCCTCGGGCAGCTATGACGCTACGGCGCGCAGCTACACGCTCTCTCTGGCACAATCGACGCCAGCGACGCCCGGCCAGAGCGAGAAGCTGCCGGTGGTGATTCCGATTCGACTCGGGCTGGTTGGTGAGGCAGGTGATATGCCGCTGGCAACAGACCATGCGGCCTACCGTGGCCATGGCGTTGTCGTGCTGGATCAGGCGGCGACCGCGATCACCTTCTCAGGCGTCGCGTCAGAGCCCGTGCCCTCGCTCCTGCGCGGTTTTTCGGCACCGGTCCGGCTCGACATGGATTTGAGCAGCGACGCCCTGCTCAGCCTGTTCCGCGCTGACAGTGACCCGTTCAACCGCTGGCAGGCGGCGCAGACGGTCAGCACGCGGGCGCTGATCCGGGCCAGCGGACGCGATGGACTTGATGGCCTTGAAGGTCTTGCCAGCCTGCAAGAACCTGGCGTCAAGCTGGCGGCGGCCTATCGCCTGTTTCTGTCAGACATTGCCTTGGCAGAGCCAGCTTTCGCTGCACAGGTCCTGCGCATGCCGAGCCCTGCCGACATCGCGCGCGAAATCGGTCAGAATGTCGATCCTGATACGATCCAGTCGGCATGGAGTGCACTAGGGACGTTACTCGGTGCCGCATTGGCGGACGATCTGCTCGATCTGCGGGCCGGATTGCCGGTGGAAGTGGTCTACAATCCGCAGGCTGCAAGTGCCGGTCGCCGTGCCTTGCGCAATGAAGCGCTCATGCTGCTGGCTTTGGGAGATCCCGCGCGTGGTCAGGCAGAGGCGCTGGCGCAATATGAACTGGCTGACAACCTGACCGACAGGCTGGCTTCACTCCACGCAGCGCTGCTCGTAGCAGGCGATGCCCGAGAAGAGCTGATCGTACGCTTCGGCAGCCAGCATGCCAGTGAGCCGCTGGTGCTCGACAAGTGGTTTATGGCCCAGGCCAGCATGGCCGAAGCCGGCACGCTTGAGCGGGTGGCGACATTGATGGGCCACAAAGCCTTCGCGATGACCAACCCCAACCGCGTGCGCTCGCTGATCGGGGGCTTTGCCGGCAACCTGACACAGTTCAACCGGGCGGACGGTGCGGGGCATGACTTCATCGCCGACATGGTGATCGCGCTTGACCGCACCAATCCGCAGATTGCCTCGCGGCTTCTTGGAGCCTTCAAGACATGGCGCATGCTGGAACCTGTGCGACGCACGACGGCCGAAGCCGCCCTCAAGCGTGTTTCGGATACGCCTGGCCTCTCGCGCGATGTCTCGGACATTGCAACGCGGGCGCTCGCGTGAGACGCAATTCCTGCAAAGATTAACGGCCAACCATAAAGGTTAACAGAATGTTGCGCGCCAGAGATTCATCTGATTCGCGACACAACCCAAGCGGGCATAATACCGTCACAATACAACTTTCTGCTGGACAAGCTGAATCACAAAGATTCAACTCAAGGTGATTCGGAAGGGCGGGCCAACGCCCTCCAAGCGGTGAAACAGCTTTGTAAATCTCGAGGGGGATAGACGATGACGCGTGCGAACGCGGCCAGCGAACCTGTGCGCGCTGGCTCCATTCTCGGAGTGGCAAGATCTGTCACTCACCCCTTTTTTCAGCGCTTTGAATCGTTGGAGCCGTTCTTCCGCAAGATCATCCCGATCCTGGTCGCAACCTTCGTGGTGATCCTGGCTCTGGGGGCCGTCGTTCAAACAACGGCCCTGAAGTCAGACGCACTCGAGAAGGCCCTGAATGACCTCGACGTCATCGCAGCCCTGACCGCCAGCCGCCTTGCCGAAGGACGCAACGAGCCTGCAGGCGCAGCCGGCGCCCTGTCAGTCCTGGCGCACAAACATCTCAACACCAACGGGCGCACGGTCTATGTCACCAACCAGATGGGCACGGTGATTGCGACTTTGCCTTCCATCCCGATGCCGCACCGCACGCTCAATGATATTCTTGGCTCGGCGCAACCACTGACTGCCTTCGCCGAAAAGGCAGGGGTCATGCAGATCGAGTTGCCAGATGGCACGCGTGCACTCGCAACGGTCCGAAACCTGCCGGTTCCCTATGGCCAGGTTGCGCTGGTGCAACCTCTGCAACGCAGCTTCGGCATCACGCAAGACCGCATCTATGCCTTCAGCGTGCTGTTTGGCATGGCAGTGCTGGTGTTGCTGGCGCTGACCATTGCCTTTCTGCTCCAGTCCAGCCGCGCCCACGCTGCCGATCAGGATGTCAACCGCGTCCGTGAGCGCCTGGACACAGCGCTCAACCGCGGCCGCTGCGGTCTGTGGGACTGGGACCTGGCCAAGGGCCGCATCTACTGGTCAGACTCGATGTACGCGATGCTCGGCTACCAGCGGAAAAACGAATTCATGTCATTTGGCGAAGTGAACGGTTTCATTCACCCGGACGACGCCGACCTCTACAAGCTGGCTGACGCGCTCACCAGTGAACGCGAGACGCATATCGACCGCGAGTTCCGCGTGCGCGACGCGGACGGCAAATACATCTGGATCAAGGCCCGCGCCGAGATCGTCCGCGATCTCCATACCGGCAGCGCGCACCTGGTGGGCATCGCTGTCGACATCACCGACCAGCGGGAACTTGCCGAGCAGAACGCCACTGCCGACATGCGCCTGCGGGACGCAGTCGAAGCCATCTCGGAAGCCTTCGTGCTCTGGGATGCCAGCAAGCGCCTCGTGCTCTCGAATTCCAAGTTCCAGAAGCTGCACCAGCTCTCGCCCGAGGTGCTGAGGGTGGGCGCAGCCCATGCTGATGTCATGGCGAAGAGTGCACAGCCCACAGTCGAGGATGAGCGTCCGCATGTCGGCACAAGCGCGCTGGGCGCCCGCAGCTACGAGGCCCGTCTCTCGGATGGTCGCTGGCTGCAGATCAACGAACGCCGCACCAAGGACGGCGGTTCCGTCTCGGTCGGCACTGACATCACCAATCTGAAGCAGCAGGAAGAACGGCTGATCCAGTCCGAGTGCCAGCTCATCGGCACAGTCACCGATCTCAAGGCCTCGCGCCAGAAAGCCGAAGCACAGGCCCAGCAGCTCGCCGATCTGGCCGAACGCTATCTGGAACAGAAGGCCGAGGCCGAGACCGCCAACCGTGCCAAGACCGAGTTCCTCGCCAACATGAGCCATGAGCTGCGCACACCGCTCAATGCGATCATCGGCTTTTCGGAAATCATGGAAGGCGGGCTGTTCGGCTCACTCGGGTGCAGCAAATATGTCGAATACTGCCGCGACATTCGCCTGAGCGGCACATACCTGCGCGATGTTGTCGGCGATGTGCTGGACATGTCCAGCATCGAGGCAGGGCGCGTCCGGCTCGAGAAGTCTCAGTTCTCGCTGGACCATGCGATTTCGGTCGCGCTTGGTGTCGTGCAGGAAACAGCCGATGCCAAGGCGCTGACCCTGGTCGCTGCGAACACAACCGATCTTACAATCAATGCAGACCCCAAAGCCCTGCATCAGGTCCTGACAAACATCCTGCAGAATGCCGTGAAATTCACGCCAGATCGCGGCCAGATCTCTGTGCGCGTCAAGCCTGCGGTCGGTGCCGTGAACATCTTTGTCGAAGACAATGGCATCGGGATTCCCAAGGCCAACCTGTCGAGGATCGGCAAGCCGTTCGAGAAGGTGGAGGGCGAATTGACGCGCAGCTACAAGGGTTCGGGTCTGGGCCTCGCCATCGCCCGCTCGCTGGTGGAGCTGCATGGCGGATCACTGCGTATCCGCTCCACAGTGGGCGAAGGCACGATCGTGATGGTGCATCTGCCGCTGGTTGGTCCCGCCTCTGGCGCGGCCCTGAACTAGGAACCAGCAACCACCCGCGCCGCGAAGATCGCGCGAACCTGGCGGCGCAAGTCCGAAAGATGGGCCGCCAGAACCTTGGCATCAGGATGACTTGAGGCCGTGGCAATCCGCTTCTGGACACGCGCCGGCACGAGTTTGCTGTCAAAGGCACCATCGACGCAGAAGCGCTGCCAGTGCTGCACGGTGCTGATGAGGGCATGGGCTTCCAGCAGCGTTGCCACGTCAACGCGCGGCATCAGCCCTGCCTCTGCCGCAGCCGCCAGAGTGGCGGGCGTGTCTGAAGCCAGCAAGGCTGGCACATCGGCTGCGTGGGCCAGGATCAGGTATTGCGCCAGAAAATCGAGATCTGTCAGCCCGCCTGCAGCGAGCTTCAGGTCATCGGGGTTGTCTTCGCCCTTCTCCTTGGCAATCAGGGCCCGCATCTGTGACACGTCGAAGGCAACTGTCTTTGGCTCGCGCCGACGCGTCAGGATTGTGCGAATGGCAGCCTCGGCGCGAGCGGCAAGACCAGCGTCCCCGGCAACAACACGGGCGCGCGTCAGCGCCATCTGTTCCCAGATTTCGGCCTCGCTCGCATGGTAGTCGACAAAGCCGTCGAACTGCGTTGCCGCCGGGCTCTTGTTGCCGGAGGGCCTGAGCCGCAGGTCCACCTGCCAGAGCGTGCCGCGACGGGTGGGCACGGTCAGTGCCGCCACCAGCCGTTGCACCAGCCTGACATGGTAGGTCACTGGATCGAGCGGGCGGGTGCCGTCGCTCGAACCGGCATTCTCGGGCCGGTCATAGAGCACAAGCAGGTCAAGGTCTGAGGAGGCTGTCAACTCGCCCGCACCCAGGCGGCCGAGCCCGATGACCACCAGCTCGGCCCCCTCGACCACGCCGTGCTCCGCCTGAAAAGCCGCGCGCGTGTCTTCCAGTGCCACCTGGACAGAGGCCTGCGCGATGGCCGCATAGGCGTGGCCTGCGGCCTTCGCATCAATCGCGCCAGACAGAAGCCTTGCACCGACCAGGAACAGCTTCTGCCGGACGGCATCGCGCATCCGGTCCAGCCCATCCTCGACCGAAGGCGGAGGCGAACCGACCATGGCGCGGATGCGGACCTTGAGAGTCTCAACGTCAAGTGGCGCAGAAATGAAGGCCGGGTCAATCACGCCATCGAGCACATGGGGATGCATCGCCGCGACCGTCGACAGGCGCGGTGCACTGCCCAGAATGTCGGCGAAGAGCGTGAGGAAAGCCTCACGCGAGCGCAGCAGGGTCAGGAGCTCGGCAGCTGCCGGCATGCGCATGAAGATGCTGTCGAGATGGTTGAGCGCGCCGTCGGGATCGATCGTGCGCCCCAGCGCCACCAGCAAGGCCGGCGTCACCTCCGTCAGCACTTCGCGGGCACGCGCTGTCGTCACCGCAGGACGGCGACCGAAGTGCCAGCCGCGCACGGTTTCGGCTGCCAGTGCGGTGTCGCGGAAGCCAAGTTTCTTCAGCGTTTCCAGCGTCGCAGGATCATTGTCCTTGCCTGTAAAGCTAAGGGCTCCGGCACTGCTGGCGAGCGTCGGCGCATCCTCGAACAGGCGGGCGTAGTGATCCTCGACGCGACGCGCTTCAGTGGTCAGCGCCTTGCTGAAGGCAGATGTCGAGGCAAAACCGCAGAAGCGAGCGAAGGCTTCAAGATCAATCACTGACGTCGGCAAGGTCTGCGTCTGTTCGTCATGCCGCATCTGCAGGCGATGCTCGACCGTGCGCAGGAATTCATAGGCCTGTCGCAACGCGTCGCGCGCCTTGGGGGTGATCCAGCCTTCATCCGTCAAGGCTCCCAGCATGGCAATGGTGCGGGGCCCGCGCAGCGCCGGTCGACGCCCGCCAAAAACGAGCTGCTGTGTCTGCACGAAAAACTCGATCTCGCGGATGCCCCCGCGCCCGAGTTTCACATTGTGGCCAGCCACCGCGATGATGTCATGGCCTTTCACCGCCTGAATCTGGCGCTTCATCGCATGAATGTCGGCAATGGCGGCAAAGTCGAAATACTTGCGCCAGATGAAGGGCGCGAGATCGGCAAGAAAGCGCGCGCCCAGCGCCATGTCACCAGCAATGGGACGCGCCTTGATATAGGCCGCGCGCTCCCAGTTCTGGCCCACGGTCTCATAGTAGGAATAGGCCATGGGCAGCGACACGGCGACATGGGTGGAGCCCGGATCAGGCCGCAGCCGCAGATCGACGCGGAAGACATAGCCGTCCGGCGTGCGCTCCTGGATGATGCGGGCGATCAGCTGTGTCAGCTTGACAAAGAAGCTTGGCGGCTCGGCCACGCCCGCAGAGAGTGCCACCTCCGGATCGTAGAAGACGACGATGTCGATGTCTGACGAATAGTTCAGCTCACACGCGCCATGCTTGCCCAGAGCCAGCACGACCAGTCCGGTGCCCGCTCCCGGATCATCAGCGTTCGCGAGATTGATGCGGCCCAGATCCGCCATCTGGCGCAGGCCGTGCGCACAGGCGAGCTGGACGGCCGTATCGGCGCACGTGGTGAGCGCCGCCGTCACCTGCGCCACATACCAGACGCCGCCCATATCGGCGAGCGCCACCAGCAGCGCGACATCGCGCCTGAACTGGCGCAGCGCCCGCATCACTTGCGCCGTATCGGCCGGCGGCAGGCAAGCAGTCTGGACGGCCTCAACGAGCGAAGCCATTCGTGCATCCGGCTCCATCTGCAAAGTTGCCAGCAAGGCAGCGGGTGCCTGCCGCATCGCCTGTGTCAGGAAGGGCGAATGCGCCAGCACGCCGGCCAGAAGGTCATGCGCAGCTGGGAAGCATGCCAGAAGGTCCACCAGAGCTTCGCGTGCCTGTGCATCATGCACGCGATCAAGCAGCTCCCTGCCGATGACTGCGCTCGCCCTGGCACGCGCGGGCAGCACCGGGCCTTTGCTGGCAAGGGCGGCCAGCGACGTCACGATCCGTTGCCCTCTGCCGCTATCGGCAATGTCAGCACGGCCCTGAGCCCCGGCGCATTGTCCTCAAGCCGCAACGTGCCGCCATGGAGCTTGGCAACTGCCGATACGAGGCTCAGGCCCAGCCCGAAACCCGGCTGGCTGCGGCTTTCATCCAGTCTGACAAAACGCTCCATCACGCGCGTCCGATCCGCTTCAGGTATGCCCGGGCCATTGTCAGCCACGGCCAGCACCATGGCATTGTCGACCCGTTTTGCCGAGAGGCTGATCCTGCCGCCTTCAGCGGCGCCAACGGCCTGATCCTTTGCATATTTGATGGCATTGTCGACAAGGTTGGCCAGCGCCTGCCCGATCAGCTCTCGATTGCCGGTCATCGACAGGCCAGGCTCGGTCTCGACCGTGAGCATGGCGCCTGCCTCCTCTGCCAACGGCTCATAGAGCTCGCTGATGCCGGCCACGACCTCGGAAAGATCGATGGCCGCCAGAGATTCCTTCACCTGCCCCGCCTCCAGCCGCGCAATCATCAGGAGTGCGTTGAAAACGCGAATCAACCCGTCCGCTTCCTCGATGGTGCCATCAAGCGCCGCGCGCAGCTCATCAGGGCCAGATGTGGCACGCAACGCGGCCTCGGCGCGATTGCGCAGGCGTGTCAGCGGCGTCTTGAGGTCATGGGCAATGTTGTCGGAAACCTGCTGCATGCCGCCCATCAACTCGCCGATGCGGTC
>JAYWHQ010000358.1:0-10177 GCA_043777655.1 Allobosea sp.
CGCCGAACCTGGGCACGGTGGATCTTTCGGCGGCGCTCGCCAGTGCCAAGATCCTGCGGCCTGTGCTCTATGCACCACCCTCGATGCCGGCGGTTGATCTCTTGCTGCGCATGCAGGCAACACGTACGCACATGGCGCTCGTCATTGACGAGTATGGCGGCACGGATGGGCTGGTCTCAATCGAGGATCTTGTCGAGATTGTCGTCGGCGACATCGAGGACGAGCATGATCTCGATGAGGGTCCAAGCATCGCGCCTGCTGCTGATGGCCGCTTCACGGCCAGCGCCCGCGCCACGCTGGAGGAGCTGCGCGCGGCCACCGGCGTCGACCTGTCGGATGCCGAGATTGCCGAGGATGTCGACACGCTGGGCGGGCTGATCGTGACGTTGGCCGGCCGTGTGCCGACGCGCGGCGAGCTGGTGAAAGGTCCGGACGGGCTCGAATTCGAGGTGCTGGATGCCGATCCGCGCCGGGTGAAGCGGCTGCGGGTGCATCGGCGACTGGCCGATGACGTCTCGCAAAGCGCCCCGATTGTTGCCGTCGCGGTTGCGCCCGGCGCGGCGGGAACACCCACCCCGTGAGTCTTGCCAGGCTGGCTGACGCCACGATGCTTGCCTATGGCTGGCGGAGGCGCCTGATCGCGCTGTCTGCTGGTGCTTGCGGCGCCTTGGCGCTGGCGCCCGTTGGTCTCTGGCCCTTGCTTGTCGTGCCGATGACAGCGGCCATCTGGCTGCTCGATGGCGCCGTTGGACAGACCTTCTGGCAGCGCCTGCGGGCGGGCGCTGCCCTCGGATGGTGGTGGGGCTTTGGCTATTTCCTCGCAGGTTTCTGGTGGCTGGGCTCGGCCTTTCTCGTGGAGGCAGACAAGTTCGCCTGGGCCATGCCGCTCGGCGTTCTGGTGCTGCCAGCGGGCTTGGCCCTGTTTCCAGCACTGGCCTTTGCGCTCGCCCGCAGCCTCTGGCCCGCAGGTGGACGACGCATCCTTGTTTTTGCTCTGGCACTGACGCTCGCCGAGTGGCTGCGTGGCTGGGTGCTGACCGGCTTTCCCTGGAACGCGTTCGGCATGGGCCTGGCCGAGAACCTCTGGATGGCACAGGGTGCTGCGGTTTTCGGGCTGTGGGGGCTGACACTGCTTGCCGTGCTTGTCGGCGCGGCGCCGGCTGCGCTCGCAACGGGCCAGACCCTGCGCCAGCGCTGGCAGCCCGCGGGCCTTGCCATGGGCTGTATTGCGCTTCTTCTGGCACATGGCGCGTGGCTTTTGCCGGCTTTGCCTGCGCCGATGGTGCCCGGCGTCAAGCTGCGTATCCTGCAACCCAACCTGCCGCAGGATGCGAAATTCAGCGCCACCAATGGCGAGGCCATTCTGCAGCGCTACCTGAAACTGAGCGACCAGGCGACCAGCCCGACCACGTTGGGCCTGCAGGATGTGACGCATCTTGTCTGGCCGGAATCGGCTTTTCCTTTCCTGCTCAACCGCACACCGCAGGCCTTGCGGCTGATCGGGCAGGCCATTCCGCCGCAGGTCACGCTCATCACGGGTGCCGCGCGGGCGGGCGAGGCTCTGCCTGGCGAATCCCAGCCGCCGATCTACAATGCCATTCAGGTCATTCAGGGCGGCAGCATCGCGTCGAGCTATGACAAGGTGCACCTGGTGCCCTTTGGCGAGTATCTGCCTGCTTTCCTTGACAAGGCCATCCGATCAGTCGGGCTGTCGCAATTTGTGGCCACACCGGGCGGTTTTGCAGCCGGGCCGCGCCAGAGTGCCTTGACTGTGCGTGGTCTGCCGCTGGTCGCACCGCTGATCTGCTATGAATCTGTTTTTCCCGGCGCCGTCGTGCCACCGGGGCCACGACCTGGACTGTTCCTCAATGTGACCAATGATGGCTGGTTTGGCCGCACAAGCGGGCCCTATCAGCACTTTGCCCAAAGCCGCCTGCGCGCCATCGAAGAAGGGCTGCCCCTGGTGCGTTCGGCCAATACCGGCATCTCGGCGGTGACCGATGGCTATGGCCGCGTGGTGGCCAGTCTGGCGCTGGGACAGGAGGGCGTGCTCGATTCCGGCCTGCCGCGTGCCATCCCGGCTACAATCTATGCGCGCTTCGGTGACGCCATTTTCGCGATAATGGTTGTAATCTGTGGAATTTTCGGGTTTATTCGCCGCAAATCATAACTGCGCGAGCGATTCCCATGCCTGTAGCAACGCCAGCTCCCAAGAAGATCCCGAACCCGATTGACCGGCATGTCGGTGGCCGTGTCAGGATGCGGCGCATGCTGGCTGGCATCAGCCAAGAGAAGCTGGGAGAAGCACTTGGGCTGACCTTCCAACAGGTACAGAAATACGAAAAAGGCACCAACCGCATCAGCGCCAGCCGTCTGCAGCAGATCGGCAAGATGCTGGGCGTGCCCGCCGCCTTCTTCTTCGAGGATGCGCCAGCGGGCGAATTGATCGGCCAGGGCTTTTCGGAGGTCACGCCTTCGACCTATGTGTCGGACTTCCTGACGACCAGCGAAGGCGTGCAGCTGAACAAGTCTTTCGTGCGCATCAAGGACCCGCGCGTGCGCCGCAAGATTGTCGAGCTTGTTGAAGCTTTGGGCACGGAACCCGGCGAATCCCTGTAAAATTCCAATTTTTTGTTCGTCACAGCGAACAAACAAGCCGATAGAGCGATCTCGGCACTTGACGACGGACGCGCTGACTGACAGAAGCTGCCGCCGTCCATGGCGTTTTCACGCCGGGAAAAGGCCTGATTTCAACCCTGCCAGCTTCATCATATCCATCGAAGGATCGAGCCCTTGTCACGCCAGAGCTACATGTTCACCAGCGAATCCGTCTCAGAGGGCCATCCTGACAAGATTTGCGACCGGATCTCGGACGAAGTTGTTGATCTCTTCTTCAAGGAAGCTGCCAAGTCCGGCATGGATCCGTTCCAGGTGCGCGTCGCCTGCGAAACTCTGGCTACGACCAACCGGGTGGTGATTGCCGGTGAAGTGCGCACCTCGCTCGACGAGAAGGCGATGAAGAGCAAGGTCAAGTCGGTGGCGCGCAAGGCCATCCGGGCGATTGGCTATGAGCAGGACGGTTTTCACTGGAAGACCGCCAAGATCGATGTGCTGCTGCATTCGCAATCGGCCGATATCGCCCAGGGCGTTGATACCGCCGGCAACAAGGATGAAGGTGCAGGCGACCAGGGCATCATGTTCGGCTATGCCTGCCGCGAGACGCCAGAGCTGATGCCGGCCCCGCTGTATTATGCGCACAAGATTCTGGAAGTGCTGGCCAAGGCCCGTCACGCCAAGGAAGGCGCTGCCGCCAAGCTTGGCCCCGATGCCAAGAGCCAGGTCACCGTCCAGTACGAGAATGGCAAGCCTGTCGGCGTGACGCAGATCGTGCTCTCGACCCAGCATCTCGACGAGACGCTGTCTTCGGCTGACGTGCGCAAGATCGTCGAGCCTTACATCCGCGCCACCCTGCCGGAAGGCTGGATCAGCAAGGACACTGTCTGGCACATCAACCCGACCGGCAAGTTCGTGATCGGCGGCCCCGATGGCGATTGTGGTCTGACCGGGCGCAAGATCATCGTCGACACTTACGGTGGCGCTGCCCCGCATGGTGGCGGTGCCTTCTCCGGCAAGGACCCCACCAAGGTTGACCGTTCGGCAGCTTATGCCGCGCGCTATCTGGCCAAGAACGTGGTTGCTGCCAAGCTCGCCGAGCGCTGCACCATCCAGCTTGCCTATGCCATCGGCGTTGCCAAGCCACTGTCGATCTATGTCGACCTGCACGGCACCGGCAAGGTTGACGAGGCCAGGCTCGAGAAGGCGCTTGGCGAGGTGATGAACCTGACGCCGCGCGGCATCCGCGTGCATCTCGATCTGAACAAGGCCATCTATGCCAAGACCGCTGCCTATGGCCATTTCGGCCGCAAGGCTGGCCGCGATGGCAGCTTCTCATGGGAGCGGACCGATCTGGTCGACGCACTCAAGAAGGCTGTTGCCTGAGCTGGTTTCCGCCCAGGCGCATGAATGCGAGGCCGGGGCATCCGCTCCGGCCTCTTTTTTGAGACGGACGACAGGATTGAGACCGCATCGCCGGTCCATGCGGGAGCCACGACCTTGCCGAAACCACCCGAGCGCGAAGCACAGGATGCTATTGCCGACCGCGCCTTTTTCGGGCGCAAGAAGGGCAAGGCGCTGCGCGAAGCCCAAACCGGGCAAATCACGCAGGTGCTGCCACGCTTGCGCCTGCCGGAAGGCGAGCTTGCCGATCTTGCATCCCTGTTTCCGCAACCTGTCGTGCGCCTCAAGCTGGAAATCGGCTTCGGCGGCGGCGAACATCTGCTCGCCCGCATGCGCGAGCAGCCAGAGAACGGTTTCATCGGATGCGAGCCGTTTGTGAACGGCATGGCCAAGTTTCTGGCAACCGTCGCGCGCGAAGGCCTGACCAACATCAGGCTTTGGGACGAAGACGCCGCCTTGCTGCTGGCGCGCCTGCCCAAGGCACAGCTTGACCAGATCGATCTGCTTTATCCCGATCCATGGCCAAAGCGCCGCCAGCGCAAGCGGCGCTTTGTCTCACCCCAGACATTGGGCCTGATGGCAGACGCGCTGAGGCCGGACGGCCGGTTCTGCTTTGCCAGCGACATTGATGACTATGTCGGCTGGACACTCGCGCGCGTGGCGCAATCGCCCGATTTTGTCTGGGAGCCGGAAAGCGCTGACGCCTGGCGCCAGCCTTATGCAGGCTGGGTCCGCACCCGCTACGAGGCCAAGGCCGTCGCCGAGGGGCGGGCCTCGAGCTATCTCACCATGCGCCGGGTGCCGCACACAGCGTGACGCGGCTCAGCGGGCGTAGGATGGCACGGGCGTCGCGGACTGTGCGGGGGCCGCCTGCTCGCGAATCTGCAGGAACCGCATGACGCGCTGGGCTGTCGGTGCGCTGAGGCCATCAAAGCTCTGGCGCGCCTTGTCCATCAAATGCGGGGCCAGCTGATCGACCGGGCGCAGGCCGATCAGGACCTTCACCGTCGGCCAGCTCCAGCCGAGCGCCTTGGCGACGATCAGCACCGAATCACGATCCGTACCCAGCAGAACACGCTCGGCTCCCGGCAGCGACAGCTTTGCGGCAACCGCGATGGCGCAGACGACGTGGTCGGTCTGCTTGCGCGCCGCATAGGCGGAAATCGCACCTTCATTCAGGTCGCCAGCATCGCTGATGGCGCGCACATCATCAAAGGCAGCGCCGAAGCGTCCCAGTTCAACCTGAACCTCGGCCTTGCTGGCAATATCGGCCGCCCCACGCTCGATGGCGCGCTCGATCTGCTGGCCCTCGGAAGCCGAAAGCACGCCAGACAGGCGGCGACGGGCGGATTCCTTGGCGGCAGACACCAGTTGTTCGGCCAGATCGGCCGGCACGTCGTTGCGCAGGCCAAGGCTGGATTGCAACGCGTCGTCCTTGATGGCGCGGGTGACAAGCAGCCCCATTCCGCGCCGTGACAGGCGGGCACCACGGTTGTTGGCGACAGCATGCGTGATGACCCTGTCGCCGCGCAGCATCAGATAATCAGTGATGGATTCGCCCAGTTCCGGGCGCTCTGTCATGGCCAGCATGTGGTCGCGGCCTTTTGTCGAGGCAATCGTGACCAGATCATCATCGTTCAGCCGGACGGAACGGGTCAAAACCGGGCGGGCAACGGCAATCTCGTCCAGAGCCAGCTGGCGCACGACGCCCTGCGGCGCATTGGAGACATCGGCAAGCCGCTCGGCCAGATCGATGCGGGCGCGAATTTCAATGGCATTGGCAAGTCGACCGATCACGACGTCGAAAACGCCGATCTGGTCTTCGCTCATGCCATTCGAAGTCGCGACGAAAAGATCCGTCAGACGCGCCATTGTCTCCGCACGCTCGTCAGTCGAGCCGCGTGACAACGTACTTTCCAGATCGCGCAAGAGCGCGCTGACCGCTGTCATCCTGAGAACCCCTTGTTCAAAACTTGCGAAAGCCTAACGCCAAAGCGTGACCACATCGTTAGCAAGTGAACTCAAATGCGACGCGATATCTTGGCAGTCATCAGCATGGCCGCTGCTTGAACGCTTGCTTTGGCAGCGCTCTGCGGCTAGACAGGCTTCAACAGCTCTGGTTTTGGTGAAAGCCAATGACAAGAGCGGGCTTCGCGGCCCGCTCTTTTTTGTTGGCTGAACCAGATCGCAGCGCCCGTTGCTCTCATGGCGGTCTTTATATGACGACATCCGATATCAGGCTTGTGCTGGAAAGCGGCGTCGCGGCCCGTGTGGCTGCGATCATCGAGCCTGTGATCGAGGATCTGGGTCTCAGGCTGGTGCGCGTGCGCATCACCGGCCAGAATGGCTGCACCGTGCAGATCATGGCCGAGCGGCCCGACGGCACCATGACCGTCGAGGATTGCGAGGCGATCAGCCATGCCGTTTCGCCCGCACTTGATGTCGATGATCCGGTCAAGACTGCCTATCACCTTGAAGTGTCGTCTCCCGGCATCGACCGGCCCATGGTGCGCGAATCCGATTTCGAACGCTGGGCAGGCCATGTGGTCAAGATCGAGACGCGTGGTCTTGTTGCCGGACGCAAGCGTTTCCGTGGCCTCATCGTGGGCGGCGCCGAGGGCCAGGCCGTGATCGACCGAGATGATGCCCGCGCTGACGAAGGCAACCGCGTGCTGATCCCGATCACCGAGATCGATGAGGCGCGTCTCGTCATGACCGATGAGCTGGTCACCGAGTCGCTGCGACGCGGCAAGGCCGGGTTGCCGCCAGAAATGCCGGCGCCTGACGAGATCAGCCTGCCGAAGCCCGGCAAGGCCAAGTCTCTCGGACCGAAGCTGAAGAACCAGAAGCCCAATTATCCCGACAAGGCAAAACCTGTCGGCAGAACCCGCAATCCCGATAAATCCGGCCGCCTGAAGGGCGAAACGAACGAGGACTGACCCATGGTTGTGAGTGCCAACAGGCTTGAGTTGCTGCAGATCGCCGATGCGGTGGCGCGCGAGAAGTCGATCGACCGGCAGATCGTCGTTGATGCCATGCAGGACGCCATCGCCAAGGCCGCCCGCTCGCGCTACGGCGCCGAGACCGATGTGCATGCCGAAATTCACCCCAAGACAGGTGAGTTGAGGCTGGCCCGCCATCTCCAGGTGGTGGAGACCATCGAGAACAACTCGATCGAGATCCTGCTGGCCGATGCGCGCCGCCACAACCCGGCAGCCCAGATTGGCGATGTGATCGCAGACCCGCTGCCGCCTTTCGATTTTGGCCGCATTGCCGCCCAGTCGGCCAAGCAGGTCATCGTGCAAAAGGTGCGCGAGGCCGAGCGTGACCGTCAGTATGACGAGTTCAAGGATCGCGTTGGCGAGATCGTCAACGGCGCCGTCAAGCGTGTCGAGTATGGCAATGTCTTTGTCGATCTGGGCCGTGGCGAGGCCATCATTCGTCGCGACGAAATGATCCCGCGCGAGACCTTCAAGGTTGGCGACCGCGTGCGCGCTTACGTTTATGACGTGCGCCGCGAGCAGCGCGGGCCGCAGATCTTTCTGTCCCGCACCCATCCGCAGTTCATGGCCAAGCTGTTTGGCCAGGAAGTGCCGGAAATCTACGACGGCATTGTCGAGGTGAAGGCTGTGGCCCGTGATCCGGGCTCGCGCGCCAAGATTGCCGTCATCTCGCGTGATTCCTCGATCGATCCGGTCGGCGCCTGCGTCGGCATGCGCGGCTCGCGCGTGCAGGCCGTGGTCGGCGAGCTTCAGGGCGAGAAGGTCGACATCATTCCCTGGTCGGCCGACATCGCGACCTTCATCGTCAACGCGCTGCAGCCGGCCGAGGTCGCCAAGGTGGTGCTGGACGAGGAGGCCGACAAGATCGAGGTCGTGGTGCCTGATGAGCAGCTTTCGCTCGCCATCGGTCGCCGTGGCCAGAACGTTCGCCTGGCCTCGCAGCTCACCGGCTGGGACATCGACATCCTGACCGAGGCGGAGGAATCCGAACGCCGCCAGAAGGAATTCCTGTCGCGCACCGAGATCTTCATGAATGCGCTGAACGTCGATGAGGTTGTCGGCCAGTTGCTCGCCTCCGAAGGTTTCCGCAACGTGGAAGAAGTGGCCTATGTCGAGCTGGCCGAGCTGGCCTCGATCGAGGGCTTTGACGAGGATACGGCTTCCGAGATCCAGAACCGGGCGCGCGACTATCTGAACGCCATCGAAGCCGAGCAGGATGCCAAGCGCGTCGCGCTGGGTGTGGCCGACGAGCTGCGCGAGGTCTCCGGCATCACCACCGCCATGATGGTTTCGCTGGGCGAGAACGACGTCAAGACGATCGAGGACCTGGCGGGCTGTGCCACGGATGATCTCTGTGGCTGGACAGAGCGCAATGACGGTGTCAGCAAGCGCCACAGCGGCTATCTCGATGGCCACGATCTGTCGCGCACCGATGCCGAGGCCATGATCATGGCGGCCCGCGTCAAGGCCGGCTGGATCGAGGCAGAGCCAGAAGCGGAAGCCGAGCCGGAAGAGACCGAAGAGGCATGATCTGAGCCACCAGGACAACGCAATGGACGAAGAGGCTGGCAGCCAGGCTGATCTGCAAGACGGGCCGCGCGATGACCGGAATGTTCCGGAGCGCACCTGTGTCGCGACAAGGCTTGCCCAGCCAGCTGATGCGCTGATCCGGCTTGTGGTTTCGCCTGACGGTGTTCTGACGCCTGATCTCAGGCGCAAGCTGCCGGGTCGTGGCGTCTGGGTCAGTCTCAGCCGCCAGGCGGTGCTGGATGCGCAGAAGCGCCGTTGCTTCGAGCGCTCGCTCAAGTCGAAAGTGCTGGTTCCACCGGCGCTGGCTGACGAAATCGATGCGCTGATGGCGCGCGATTGCCTGCAGTCCCTGGCCATGGCCAACAAGGCGGGGCTCGTGACGTCGGGCTTTGCGAAGGTCGAGGCGAAGATTGACGGCGGTCATGTCGTCGCAGTCATCGAGGCCAGCGATGGCGCTGAGGATGGCAGGCGCAAGATTGCGCAGGCGCTTCATCGCACAGCAGGCAAAACGACACGACATGTGATGGTGGTAACTGATTTTGCTGCCGTTGATTTGGAATTGGCGTTGGGCAGGCAGCATGTGATACACGCTGCGCTCGCATCAGGACCGGCGACCGATGGATTTCTCGGTCGTTGGTGGCGGCTTGTCCAGTATCGGACAAACCCGCTGCCGCCGCGCGGGGCTTTATCAGGCTCCGGGACGGCAGCAGATACGAACACGCAAGACGGCTGAACACGAACCGCAGGATTATGAGCGGAATGAGCGATACCAAGACCCCCGGCGACAAGACCCTGAGTGTTTCGCCCCCGAAGACCCTGACGCTGAAGCGCCCGCTTGAGCAGAGCGTGGTGCGCCAGAGCTTCTCGCATGGCCGCTCGAAGCAGGTTGTGGTCGAGGTCAAGCGCCGCTTGCCCGGACATGGCACTGACGCGCCAGCTGCGCCGGCACCTGTGCGTGCTCCGGTCGTGACACCTGTCGCGCCTCCGGCACCGGCGCCAGTCACACGACAGACCCCGGCTCCGCCCCGCCCGACAGGCAATGGCCTGCTGCTGCGCACACTCTCCGATGAGGAGAAGGATGCCCGCACCCGCGCGCTCGCCGACTCCCATGGCCGCGAGGCCGAAGAGCGCAAGCGCGCCGAGGAGGAAGCTCGTCAGCGCGCCGCCCGCGAGGAAAAAGACCGCATCGAGCGCGAAGCTGTGCAGGCACGCCAGCGCGAGGAAGAAGAGCGCCGCCGCGTCGAGGACGAGCGCAAGCGCCGTGGCCATGACGAGGCGCGCCGCCGCCTTGGCGAAGAAATCCCTGTTCAGGCTCCGCGCCCCGTCCGCGAAATCCGCGAGGCGCGCGAGAACGCCCCGGTCCGCACCCTGCGCGATGCAGGTGCCAAGCCGCCGAGTCTCGACCGTCGCCCCGTGCGCCAGGAAGCACCGAAGGCTGAAGATCCCGCTGCAGCCGCTGCCGTTCCCGAGACGGTTGCGCCACGTCGCCTGACACCGGCACCGACAGGGCGCCGTCCGATGGACGAGGAAGAGGCGCGCCCCACCGTTCGTCGCGTCGCCGGTCCTGGTGGCACCAGCAAGCTGATCCTGCCACCGCGGACACCGAAGCTGAACACGGACAAGAGCCG
>JAYWHQ010000359.1:0-10173 GCA_043777655.1 Allobosea sp.
CCTCACTCACGCCTGAGTTGATCGCCAACTATGCAGCACCTGTGCCGCGCTACACCCGCTATCCGACCGCCCCGCATTTTCACGGCGGGATCGATGCCGCCGCATACCGCACATGGCTGAAAGCCCTGCCGGAACAGGCAACGCTGTCGCTTTATGCCCATCTGCCATTCTGCGACACGCTGTGCTGGTTCTGCGGCTGCAACACCAAGATTACCCGGCAGTATCAGCCGGTGGCGAGCTATCTCGAGGCCCTGCTGAAGGAGATCAGCTCGGTTGCGAGTCAGGTGCCTGCCACAGCCAAGGCCACCCAGATCCATTGGGGTGGCGGCTCGCCAACGATCCTGACATCAACCGACATCCTGCGCCTGATGGAGACAACGCGGCGTCGCTTCAATGTCGCGAGCGATGTCGAGTTTGCAGTCGAGATCGATCCGCGTGGTCTTGATCGCGAGCGCATCGACGCACTTGCCGAGGCGGGGCTGACCCGCGTGAGCATCGGCGTGCAGGATTTTGATCCGAAGGTGCAGGCGGCGATCAACCGCATCCAGAGCGTGGAGGAGACGCGCCGGGTCATCGATGCGTTCCGTGACCATGGCGTGCGCTCTTTGAACATCGACGCGATCTATGGCCTGCCTGGCCAGCGCGAGGGCGAACTTCTTGCCACATTGGCGCAGGTTGTGCGGATGGCGCCCGACCGCATCGCGCTGTTCGGCTATGCCCATGTGCCATGGATGAAGAAGCACCAGAGTCTGATCGTCGATGCCGATCTGCCCGGAGTCGTTGAGCGGCATGCCCATGCTGAGCTGGCCGCAGCGTTTCTGGTCTCGCATGGCTATTTGCGAATCGGGATCGACCACTTCGCTCTTGGCCATGACGAGATTGCCGTGGCCGCTGCGGAAGGACGGCTGAAGCGCAACTTCCAGGGCTACACAGTCGATGAGGCCGACGCGCTGATCGGGCTCGGAGCCTCTTCGATCGGGCGTCTGCCGCAGGGCTATGTCCAGAACGCGCCAACAACCGCTGACTACCAGCGTCGCGTCGGCGCGGGCGCGTTGGCCGTGACTCGCGGGTGTGCCCTGTCTCAGGACGATGTCATTCGCGCCCATGTGATTGAGCGGCTGATGTGTGATCTGAGTTTCAGCCCGCGTGATGTGATGCAGCGCTTCGGGACAGATGCATTGCCGGTACTGGCGGATGCAAACGACCTTGTGCGGGAGGGAGAAGACGGGCTGGTGCGCAGGCGCGATGACGGGTTTGCCATCACCGACCTTGGTCGTCCTTTCACCCGTGCGATCGCCGCTCGCTTCGATGCCTATCTCGCACGCGGGCAGGCGCGGCACTCGGCAGCTGTGTGAAAAGCCGAGACCATCCCGATGCGGAAAGATGGTCGGGCAAGGCCGGGCGATACAGTGCCTGTCTGCGCAGGCCGACAGGGCAGCCGGGGCACCGCTGCAGCACAGGCAAACCTTGATCTGCAACAAGGCCCGCGCGCTTTGGCGGTTCTATCAAGGTGGACAGGCCATCACGGAGACCTGCCATGTCCCACACACCGCATGAACTAGCTGAAGAATTTCCTGCGCATGTCGAGCACATGCAGGCGTTGAAACAGTCAAACGCCCATTTCGCAAAGTTGGCAGAGGCCTATCACGAGATCAATCGTGCCATCCATCGGGCCGAAACTCTGATCGAGCCCGTCGATTCCATGGTGGAAGAAACGATGCGCAAGCAGCGCCTGAAGCTCAAGGATCAGATTTATGCCATGTTGACACGCTGATGGTGTTAGCATCGCCTCCGATGCAGGGCGTATCGACTGGAATGGGGTTCGCATGGTCCGCTTGATAGGTTTCGGAGTTTGCCTCGCAATTCTCGCCATATCGGCAACGCAGCGCGCCGCCGCCAATCCGCAGGCGCTCACCATCGAGGCCTGTGCCGCCTGCCATGGCGAGAGCGGCATTGCCCGCGACACCGAGGTGCCGCACCTGGCTGGCCAGAACGAGCGCTACCTTTACAACCAGATGCTGGCTTTTCGCTCAGGGCGGCGGCAGCATCGGGAAATGCGCATCATGGCGCGTGATCTGTCCCTCGATGAGATCGCCGCGATCGCCGCATACTACGCGTCGTTACCTGCCCGTTGAGGCGGCTTCATGCGGGCTTGATCCTGATCAAGCCAATGTTTGTTCGCCGGGTGCATGAATAAGAGCCGCTTTAACAGGCTTGCAAAATGATGACCGGAGCCCGCCATGGACAAGTCCACAGAAGCTGCCGCAGAGCCAACGCCTGTTCGTGCTGAGAAAGCTTCATCCAAGGCGTCGCCATCCGCAAAATCACCTCTTGAACAGCCAGCCCCTTCGTCAGACAGCGCCAGCCAGATCGGACGCGCCGCGCTGAGCCTGACAGGTCAGGAGCCAGGGATCGAGCCCACCAGACGCTCGACCAAGACAGAGCGCCGCGAAGCGTTGCGGAACGCGCAGGCCGACCCCGACGCTATTCGCCGGGCTTTCGAGACGGGGGCCTATCCTTATGCCGACAGGTTGACCGAAGGCGCCTACCTGAAACAGATGGCTGCGCTGCAGGTGGAACTGTTGAAGGCGCAGAACTGGATCAAGGAAACCGGCCAGCGCGTCGTGATCCTGTTCGAGGGTCGCGACGCAGCTGGCAAGGGCGGCACGATCAAACGCTTCATGGAGCACATGAATCCGCGCGGTGCCCGTGTGGTCGCTTTGGAGAAGCCCACTGATCGTGAGCGCTCGCAATGGTACTTCCAGCGCTATATCGAGCACTTGCCAGCGGCGGGCGAGGTCGTGTTCTTCGACCGCTCCTGGTATAACCGGGCAGGTGTCGAGCGGGTGATGGGTTTCTGCACGCCAGCCGAGTATCTCGAGTTCATGCGTCAGGCACCATTGCTCGAACAGATGTTCGCACGCTCCGGAATCCGGCTGTTCAAGTACTGGTTCTCGGTCACGCGCGAAGAGCAGATGCGGCGCTTCAAATCCCGAAAGATCGATCCGCTGAAACAGTGGAAGCTCTCTCCGATAGACGTTGCCTCCCTCGACAAGTGGGATGACTATACCGAAGCCAAGGAGGCGATGTTCTTTTACACCGACACCGCCGACGCACCCTGGGCCATCGTCAAATCCGACGACAAGAAGCGTGCGCGCCTCAACTGCCTTCAGCATTTTCTCGCAGCGCTTGATTATCCCAATCGCGACGAGGCCGTGGTCTTCGGGGCCGATCCGCTGATCGTCGGCTCGACCCGGCATGTGGTCAACCAGTCCGAGCACATCTTCGGAAAGGCGCTGCATCCGGAGATTGTTCGCGGCAAGTCGCCAGACAATCCGTGACGGCGTGAAGTTCTCTGTCCACGATCAGGTGCCATGCCAACGATTCTGACCAACACGCCGCTATCCGCCCTGGAGGCTCTTGTCCTCGACACCGAGACGACAGGGCTGGATGTCAAGAAGGCGAGGGTGATCGAGATCGGCATTGCCGGTCATGGCCTGCCGGTCGAATGGTCGCGGCTCGTCAACCCCGGCGTTCCGATCCCGCTGCGGAGCACGGCGATCCACGGCATCGATGATGTGATGGTGCAGCAAGCGACAAGCTTTGCCGATGCCTGGCGCGAAGCAGGCGCAATCATTGGCAAGCACGTTCTGATTGGTCACTCGCTTGGCTTTGATCTCGCCATCCTGAAGCGCGAGTGCGAGCGTGCCGGGCTGCAATGGCAGGAACCGGTCTGGCTGGATACACGCTTTCTTGCAATCCTGCTCGATGCGAGGTTGCCAGATTTCACCGTTAGCGCGCTGTGCAGCTGGCTTGATCTGCCTCCAACAGCCAACCATCGCGCCCTTGCTGACGCTCAGGCGACGTCGGGCATCTTCTCGGCGATGCTGCCGCGCTTGCGCGAAAAGGGGATCCATACATTTGGTCAGGCGCTTTCGGCGTGCCGGCGCATTCAAGGCATGAGCGATGATCTGGCTCGTTCCGGATGGGCAGAGCCAACCCGGCTCGGTGCGCTCGCCGGTGTTGATCGAGACGCCCGGTCGGGGCAGCAGGGTGGCTTCGATGCCTATCCCTTCCAGCACCGCGTTGACGCGCTGATGAGCCGACCGCCCATCTTCCTGCTGCCAACCGAGACAGTCGGTCTGGCCATCGCGCAGCTGGCAAAATTGCAGGTCAGCAGTCTGTTTGTCGGCTCCGAGGGCGACCTTGCGGAGGATGTTGGCATCATCACTGAGCGCGATATTCTCAGGGCACTGGCGCGGGAGGGTGCGTCGCTGCTTGATCAACAGGTTGGCTCGATTGCCAGCCGACCGCTCGTGACGGTCCGCGCCGGCGCCTATGTCTACCGGGCGATCGGAACCATGGCCCGGCGCGGCATCCGCCATCTTGCTGTCGTCGGCGATGACCAGGCGCAGGTCATTGGCGCCCTGTCTCAGCGTGACCTGCTGCGGCTTCGGGCCCAGTCATCGCTCATGCTTGACGATGCAATTGATGCAGCAACCACTGTGGCCGACATGGGTCGTGCCTGGGCCAGGCTGCCGGCCATGGCGCGCGCGCTGGGCGACGAGGGCATCTCGGCCCCCGACATTGCCGGGATCATTGCACGCGAGCTTGGAGCGCTGACGCGCAGGGCCGCCATCCTCGCCGAGCAGGACATGATCAAGGCCGGCAAGGGCCCTGCACCGGCGCCCTACGCGGTTCTGGTGCTGGGCTCGGCTGGGCGCGGCGAAAGCCTGCTTGCCATGGATCAGGACAATGCCATTGTGTTTGCGCAAGGTCGCCCGGATGGGCCCGAAGATCGCTGGTTTGCTCAGCTTGGCGCACGGTTTGCCGGCATGTTGGACGAGATCGGCGTGCCCCTGTGCAAAGGCGGCGTCATGGCGCGCGAGCCTCTGTTTCGCGGCTCGGTTCCGACATGGCGCGAACGGATGGAGCACTGGCTTGGCCGCTCGAGCCCTGCCGATCTGCTCAATGTCGATATCGTCTTCGACGCGAGGACCGTCCACGGTGATCCCGCCCTGTTCCATGCGCTTTTGACATCATTCGGCACTGCTGCCAGCGAAAATGCCGCCTTTCTGAAACTGATGGTTGCCTCGCATCCCGATTCAAGCGTGCCGATCAGCTTCTTCGGCAACCTCAAGCCCGATGGCGATAGACGCATCGATCTCAAGCGGCACTTTGTCAGCCGTGTGGTCGCGGCCGCGCGCGTGCTGTCGATCCGCCATCAGCAGCGTCAGCGCTCGACTGTCGAAAGGCTTTTTGGGGTCCAGCGCCTTGGTCTTGGCGAGATGTCCAGCCTCGATGCCCTCATCGAGGCCTATTCACGGATGCAGGATCTGGTGTTGAGATCGCAGCTCAAGGACATTGCCAATGGCAGGCCAGCCGACAATCGCATCGATCTGGCCGGCCTGTCCCAGCTGGAGCGGACAAAGCTCAAGGCCGATCTCGCGCTGGCGGCAGATCTCGGCGAACTCGTTCGATCAGCCGTTTTCTGATCCTATGCGGCTCTTTAATTTCCGAAGCTTGGTCGGGCAGGCGTGTCTTGACGACAGTTGCGTCTGCACTGCTTGCGTCATGGCAGCCGGCTGCTGGCAGTCATGCCCAATCAGACGCCAACAAGGGCCGAAAGGTATCGCGCGAAACCAGCGCAGGCAGATGAAGAAACAGGCCTCCTGACTCCGCCGATCTGCTTCAGCCGCATCTGGCCGGTGCGCCGCGCATTCATGCCGGGTTCACGGATAAAGGGTTGGCGTCGGCAAGGTTTTCACGCGCATCGCTTGTTGTCATGTCATGCTGCCAGTGCCTTCAGTGCCCTCTCGAAGAAATCGACATCGCCGAAGTTGCCGGATTTCAGGGCGAGCGCGAGTGTTTGGCCCTGCGCCATCAGTGCCGGGATTCCGGGGTCAATCTCGGGCCCGATTGTGCAGGCGCTGATCTTGAGCGCCGAGACGACGGCCCCCGATGTCTCTCCACCGCCAACCACCAGCCGGGTCACGCCGGTTTCGGTGATATCGCAGGCCAGCTCTGCGAGGAATTGTTCGATCAGGCTAGCAATCTTGTCACGGCCATGGCGCTCCTGTGCGCGTCGCACGGCTGTGGCATCGGCGGTCGAATAGACCATGGGGCCGTCTTCGATATGCTCCATGATCCAGTCCCGCGCGATGCGAACGGTCATGCGTCCACGGATCAGGTCATCGGGAAAGATCGGCAAGGCCGGGTGGCTCTTGGCATAGGCCGCCACCTGGCTGAGCGATTGTGACGAGCAGGAACCTGAAAGCACCACGCCTGGGCCCTCAAGGCCTGTGAACATGGTCGTCTGACCTGCAAGCAGACCCTGCCTGCGGAAGTTGTCCGGCAGGCCCATCGCGATGCCGGAGGCGCCCGTCACCAGCTTGTGACCGGCAACGGCTGCGCCAATCGCGTGCAAGTCGTCGTTGCTTGTGGCATCCACAACAACCAGACGTTGCCCCAGCGTGGCCGCGTTATCGAGCGCCTTGCCGATGGCCGCAGCACCGTGGCGCACCGCCTCGTGGCCGACCAGCCCGACATCGACCGTGCATTGGTTCCGCAACCAGCGAACGATGTCGGGGTCGCGCATCGGCGTCAGCGGATGATCCTTCATGCCCGTTTCCGAAAGCAGGATGCGGTTGACGAAAAGATGCCCGTTGAACAGCACGCGGCCTGTCGCGGGAAAGGCCGGGCAGACCACAGCAAGGTTCTGCCCCAGCCGGAGCAGCAGAGCCTCTGCGACCGGACCTATATTGCCATGCGGCGTTGAATCGAAAGTCGAGCAATACTTGAGAAGGATCTGTCGGCAGCCCTGATCGATCAGCCAGTCAACAGCAGCAAGAGATTGCGCCACGGCATCCGCCACAGCGATGGTGCGGGTCTTCAGCGCGATCACGCCGGCCTCGCAGGTCTCTGGGGCAGGCGTGGCTGGCGCTCCGATGAACTGTGTGGTGGCCATGCCGCCCTGGGCAAGTGTGTTGGCCAGGTCGCTTGCGCCAGTGAAATCGTCCGCGATGCATCCGAGAAGCATGTCTGGTCCTTGTCAAACAGCGATCACGCCACCAAGCGTATCGGCGATGTGAATGCGGATGATCTCGTCGAATGTGGTCTCGGCCCTGAAGCCAAGCGCCAGGGCGCGTGCGGTGTCAAAGGCGCGCGGCCAGCCTGCGATGATGCGTGCGATAGCCTCGTTCGGCTCACGACGGATGAGCTTGACGGCCCGGTCGCCCGCGATGCGCCGCAGCGCCTCGATCTGCCCGCCGACGCTGGTGCCGACTCCCGGCATCATCAAACTGCGCTGTGATCCCAACAGCGACGTGTCGAGCAATGCCGCGTGCTGCAGGAAGCCCGTCGCCGCGCGCGGGCTGGCAAACCAGTGCTGCACGTCATCGCTGACAGGCAGGATGGCCTCCTGCCCGTTGAGAGGCTCGCGGATGATTCCCGAGAAAAAGCCAGACGCTGCCTTGTTGGGCAGCCCAGGCCGCACGCAAATCGTGGGCAGGCGGACGCCGATGCCGTCAAGAATGCCGCGACGGCTGTAATCGGCCAGAAGCAGCTCGGCCATGGCCTTCTGCGTGCCATAGCTGGTGAGCGGTGTGAGCTGCTGGGCATCGGAAATGACCTCAGGCAACGGCGTGCCGTAGACCGCCAGCGAAGACGCGAAGACCACGCGCGGGCAGTAGCCATGGCCGATGGCGCGGATTGCTTCGAACAGCAGGCGCGTGCCATCAAAATTGACGCGGTAGCCGAGTTCAAGATCAGCCTCCGCCTCACCGGAGACAACCGCCGCGAGGTGGAAGATCAGATCGGGCCGCTCCGACACGAGCGCCAGCGCGGCACCCGGCGCCGACAGGTCGGCGGCTTTCGCAGCAACGCGTATCGCGGTGGCCGGATGATCCGGCTTCACCACATCATGCAGTGTCAGCCGCGTGATCTCGCGGCCGCCAACTTGCCCATTCGCCAGCCAGGCGCTGACGAGCTTGCGACCGATCATCCCGGCCGCACCAATCACGAGAACATGCATGGCTTCTGATCCTCAGGAGGCCTGCAAGGTGCCGGGCCAGGCCACGACCTTCTGCGTCTGCTCGCCCAGTCCCTCGACGCTGAGCCGCATGGTGTCGCCGGCCTTCAGATAGCGCGGTGGCTTGAAGCCGAGACCGACGCCCGGCGGGGTGCCCGTGGTGATAACGTCACCCGGGTTCAGCACCATGTAACGGCTGACATCTGCGATGAGGCGCCTGATGGGGAAGATCATCGTGTGCGTATGCGCGCTCTGGATGCGCACGCCATTCACATCCATCCAGAGCGAGAGGTCCTGCGGGTCCGCCACCTCGTCCGGCGTCACCAGCCAGGGGCCGAGCGGGCCGAAGGTCGGGAAGCACTTGCCCTTCACCCACTGGCCTTCGCGCTCGAGCTGATACTCGCGCTCGGAAACATCGTTGCAGACAGCATAACCGGCAATGTGGTCAAGCGCATCGTCCTCGCTGACCATGAAGGCGCGCTTTCCGATGATGAAGGCCAGCTCGATCTCCCAGTCGGTCTTGGTTGAACCCGGCGGCAGAACGACGTCGTCGAAGGGCCCTGACAGGCAGGAGGGCGCCTTGTTGAAGATGATCGGCTCCTTCGGAATGGCAGCATCGGTCTCGGTCGCGTGTTCGGCATAGTTCAGGCCAATCGCGATGAAGTTGCCGGTGCGGGCAATGCAGGCACCCATTCTGACATGGCCTGCAACGACAGGCAGTTTCTCGACATTGACAGTCGCACGAATGGCTTCAAGGCGACCGGCGGCAATGGTCTCCGGCGTGATGTCATCGATCAGATGCGAGAGATCGCGAATCTGGCCGGCAGCGTCCAGAACGCCGGGCTTTTCATGGCCAAGCGGGCCATAGCGAAGAAATTTCATGGGTTGTCCTTTGATGGATCGGGGTGGGTGTTGCCGGGGAGGGTGGGGCGCTCAGGTGCCGGTGTTTGCCGTGGCTCGCCGTCGCGCGACGCCGAAGAAATCCGCCATCCGGGAGATTTGCCCGCGCATCATCTCGCGGCCGCGCACCACCTGGCAGCCGGAAGCTTCGGCCAGCGCCAGCAACGCGGTCGTCTCCGGTTTCACGATGGCATCGAAGACGGTCATGGCGGACGGCAGCGTTGTGGCCTCGACAGGCATGCGCCTGTCATCCAGCATGCCAACGGGCGAGGCATTGAGAAGATGGTCGATGCCCTCGGTGACAGGCGGGCCAATGACAACCTCGATGGCCGGATCAAGCTCGCGGATGCGTTCCGCCATCGCCGTGACCCTGGCCTGATCGAGATCAAACAGCCGCATCATGATCGGCCGCTCATGCGCGATGGCGGCCGCGATGGCCGAGCCGGCACCACCCAGCCCGATGAGCATGACGCGCTTGCCGGCAAAGCTGATGCCCGCGCGACGATGGCCCTCGACGCAGCCAATTCCGTCGAAAATTTCGCCTTTCCAGCCTTCTGCGTCATCGCGGGTCAGGGCGTTGATCGCGCCGACCATGCGCGCATTGGGGCCGATGGTTTGGGCCAGATCCACCGCGCGCTGCTTGAAGGGGATGGTGAAGACAAGTCCGTCAAGATTGGGCATGCGCATCAGCGCTGGCAGCACGACATCGAAATCATCCGGCAGCACATGGAACGGCAGCATGATGCCATGATGCGCGCGCGCCACGAACTCGGCAGTGAACATTTCCGGCGAGCGCACTTGCTCGATGGGATGCCCGACGATCCCGTAAAGGCGGGAGCGGCCCGAGACGTAGTCAACCTGATCCCGCACCATCATGCGCTCCTTCCTGTTGGCAGGAAGGAGTCATGCATCTTAACGATCGAGACGCGCGCTAGGCGACCTGCCTGCTCTGATAAATGTGAACGGGCCAGATTTCCGAAAGGCGCTGCGCGGTCTGCGCCAGTGCATCGCGGAAACTGACCAGCCGCTGCCGGTCCATACGGAATGAAGGCCCGCCAATCGAGATGGTGCCGACGACCGGATGACCCGGCACCGACAGGTCGCGCACCACAGTCGCGACTGCCGAGATGCCCGGCTCGGCTTCTTCCTCGACAATCGCGAAACCGCGTTCGCGCGTCAGTCGCAAATGCTCGCGCAAGGCATCGGGCGTTCTCACCGCATTGGGCCCCACCAGATCGCCTGCC
>JAYWHQ010000360.1:0-2967 GCA_043777655.1 Allobosea sp.
CACCCGCGACATAGCCTGCCAGGGTGGCCCGGACAGGACTGACTGCAAAAAGCTCCACCAGCCCGATCAGCAATCCGAAATGCGCCACGGCAGCCGCAATACCGACAAAGGCAAAAGCGGCGAGCTGGCGCTGGGCAGGCGGGATCAGGGCGAGCGGGCGGAACAATGTCTCAGCGCTCCTTGGACTGGGCGCGCGCCGCATCCAGCTGCTGCCGCAGACTGACGAGCCCGTCCAGCAGTGGCTCGGAGCGCTCACCAAAGCCCATGGCTGCAAGGCGCTTGAGACCAGGCTCCAGTGCCGCGATGCACTGATCGCGCATGGCGCGGCCCTCATCCGTCAGCGAGACACGCTTGCCGCGCCCGTCCTCGGGGTCAGGAGCAAGCGCGACAAATCCCTTTGATTCCAGCCGCTGCAAGGTGCTGGTCATGGTGGCGCGTGTCACTTGAAAAGCGCTCGCCAACTCGGCTGGACTGCGTGTGCCGCCCAGCCGCACGAAATGGTTCAGCACGGTGAATTGCGAAAGGGTCATGCCTGAAGGCATGGCCCGCTCGAAAGCCGTTTGCGACAGCTGCGCGATGATGCCGATCTCGTTCAGAATGCGGAACTGCAGGGAACTTGTCGACATCGGAGGTCCGGATCACCCTGTCTTGAGCTTGGCCGCCAGAGGCCAGCGCGGCGTCGGCTCGACGGGCGAAGCATAGCCCAGACGTGCCAGCATCTGTACACGCTGGCCCGCTTTTGCGCCAACCAGCCTGTGCACGGTGTCAAACTCGGGCTTCATCTCGGGATATTCCTGCACGGCCTGGCTGATGGGCTGGACACTGAGGCCCAGTTGCGTTGCCAGCAGGTTGGTGCGCAGCCAGGCCTTGCCCGTTTCGAGATGCTCAAGGCGGCTGTTGCCGTCGGTGGTCAGCCAGACAAAGGCAGGCGTTGATGCAAACATCACCCGGTAGCGCTCGCGCGTTGACTTGAAGGCCGTCGATGCAGGATCCAGCGCCTGCGCACGCACCGCGTCGGTTCCCATGAGGCTCAAAGCTTCAAACAACGGGCCTTTCACCGCGATGCAATCGGGATTCGCATCGATCTCGGCCGCGCCGACGCGCAGCAGGTCCATGCTCTCCTTCCAGGTCCGGGTGGTGTAGGCCTCGATGTCCCAGGCGCGCCAGATCAGGTCACGCAAGGCAGGCACATCATCAGGCTTGCTGCTGGCTGTGATGCTGAGGCCGGGCGTGCTCAGGGCCACAAGTGCCGCACTGTCGGAGGCACTGACCGGCCTTGCCAGATCATAGGGAATCTTGGCCGTGCGCCGCGCAAGGACAGAGGCAAAGAACGGGTCTTTGGCCACGCCCGCTTCTGCCATGAATTTCAGCCGGGCTATGGGACGCTTGTCCAGCCGCTCTCCGGGCTCGCCATCGGGGAAAGGCATGACGCTCATGCGCACACCGCGCTGCGCCGCTGCCATGCGTGCCAGTTCGAAGAACCCGCCGAAACCGATGAGGATCTGCCGGTCGAACGGATCGGTCTGCGGCAGGCGGCGCTCCAGATCACAGGTGATGATCGCCTCATCCTGGCCGACCAGCCGGATTTCCCAAGGCTGGCGGTTATGGGGATTGGGCGCCAGAATCGCATGGCGGAAGGCATCGAGACGCACATCGGCAGGACGGTTTGGATCAAGAGTCCATGGTCTTGTTGCGGTCTGCGGCAGGCGCGTCACACGCCATGCCCCGCCCGCGGCGACGAGGCCCAAAGCGCCACAGGCAGAAAGGACAAGGGTTCGGCGGGACAAGGTCATCAATCTCTCTCCTTTGATTAGATATCAAACTAATAATAGTTAGATATCAAACCTGTCAAGCGCCTGATTGCGTATTTCCTTGGTGCAGAACCGCTTGATGCGCGCTTTGCGGCTTTCCCATTGGTCCTGAGCCGTCTATAGCCCTCGCTTCAGCACAACACGCGCGCGAGATGTGGCGTCAGGCGCTCATGCCTTGCGCGGCCCCATGCTCAAACGCAGCAGGACTTCAGCCATGCCGAAGCGCACTGACATCACGACGATCCTCATCATTGGCGCTGGCCCGATCATCATCGGCCAGGCCTGCGAATTCGATTATTCGGGCACGCAAGCCGTCAAGACGCTGAAGGCCGAGGGTTACCGCATCGTGCTGGTGAATTCGAACCCGGCCACGATCATGACCGACCCTGATCTGGCGGATGCGACCTATGTCGAGCCGATCACGCCCGAGGTTGTCGCCAAGATCATCGAAAAGGAACGCCATGTCCTGCCCGGCGGCTTCGCGCTGCTGCCGACCATGGGCGGGCAGACGGCGCTGAACTGCGCGCTCTCGCTCAATCAGAAAACGCTGGTCGATGCCGATGGCAAGAAAATCAGCGTGCTGGAGAAATTCGATGTCGAGATGATCGGCGCCACCGCCGAGGCCATCGACAAGGCCGAGGACCGCGCGCTGTTCAAGGTGGCGATGAAGGCCATCGGGCTGGAAACCTGCCGCTCGCACCACATCAAGACGCTGGGTGCGGCACTTGAGGCCCTGGCCGATATCGGCCTGCCCGCCATCATCCGCCCGTCTTTCACCATGGGCGGCACAGGCGGCGGCATTGCCTATAACAAGGCCGAGTTCATCGACATTGTCGAGCGCGGCATCGACGCCTCCCCCACCAGCGAAGTGCTGATCGAGGAAAGCGTGCTGGGCTGGAAAGAATACGAGATGGAGGTTGTCCGCGATAAAAACGACAACTGCATCATCGTCTGTTCCATCGAGAATTTTGACCCGATGGGCGTCCACACCGGCGATTCGATCACGGTCGCGCCCGCACTGACGCTGACCGACAAGGAATATCAGATCATGCGGGACGCCTCGCTGGCGGTGCTGCGCGAGATCGGCGTCGAGACCGGCGGCTCGAATGTGCAATTCGCGGTCGATCCCAAGACCGGCCGCATGATCGTCATCGAG
>JAYWHQ010000361.1:0-2962 GCA_043777655.1 Allobosea sp.
GGAGGGATTGAGCGTGGTCTTGTCAGACTTCTGCCAGTTTTGGCCCTTGCGGGTGCCGCGCGTTCTGCGGGCCGGATCAGTCATCTTCACTGACTGCCGCAAGGAACCGACCATGGATCTCCCATTCAAGACTTCCCCAGCTTCTCCCGTGCTGTCTGGCATCCGGCGCACATTGACCGCTGCCATCGCGGCGCTGGCGCTGCTGCCAGCGGCCTTCTTGCCCGCGCAGGCACAGGACAAGCCGGTGCTCACGGTTTACACCTACAGCTCCTTCACCGGGAAATATGGTCCCGGTGCCAAGATCAAGGAGCGTTTCGAGGCGATCTGCGCCTGCACGCTCACATGGGTGTCTGCCGATGATGCCGGCTCACTTGTGGGCCGGCTGAAGCTGGAAGGTGACACCACCAAGGCCGATGTCGTGCTCGGCCTTGACATGAACCTTGCTGCGGAAGCCAGGGCGACCGGGCTGTTCGTGCCTCATGGCAAGACAACCGATGGCTTTTCGCTGCCGGTTTCGTGGTCCGACACCACCTTCCTGCCCTTCGACTGGGGCCATCTTGCCTTTGTCTATGACTCAACGAAGCTCGCCAAGCCGCCCGCCAGCCTGAAGGAGCTGGTCGAGAACCTGGCTGGCCCGCGCATCGTGCTGCAGGATCCGCGCACTTCGGCGCCGGGCCTTGGCCTGCTGCTCTGGATGCGGCAGGTCTATGGCGCAGAGGCTGACGCGGCATGGGCGAAACTGAAGCCCCGCATCGTCACCTTCACCAAGGGCTGGTCGGAATCCTACGGCCTTTTCCTGAAGGGCGAGGCCGACATGGTTCTCTCCTACACCACCTCGTCGGCCTATCACGTGGGTGTGGAGAAGAAGACGCAGTACCGCGCCGCGTCCTTCTCGGAGGGGCATTATGTTCATGTCGAGCTGGCGGCCCAGACCAGGATCGGTGCGGCCAAGCCGCTGGCTGGCCAATTTCTCGATTTCGTCCTGTCCGAGGCGTTCCAGGGCGCCATGCCCGAGGGAAACTGGATGATGCCGGCCCGCATGCCGGCAGCCGGGCTGCCCGCGTCCTTCGCTGACGTCATCAAGCCAGCAAAGACCTTGCTCTTCACCCCCGATGAGGTGCAAGCCAACCGCCGCGCCTTCATCGATGGCTGGCTGAATGCGACCAGCCGCTGATGCAACACACAGCCGGGATGACGTGCCTGCCATGATTCATCCCGGCCATCTGGTCGCGCTTGTGCTGCTGGCGCTGGTCATGGCCTCGCTCTCGGGTCTGTCCCTGGCCGGGGGCAGAGGCGCCGATCTGGGTTCCATCGCACCTTATGTGGCAGCCCTTATCCGGGGTGCTGCCTGGCAGGCCCTGCTTTCAACGCTTGTTTCAATGTCCTTCGGTGCGTTGCTCGCGCTTGCGATGCTGCGCCGCCCGGCCTTTCCCGGGCGCGCGTTGCTGATGGCGCTGATGGGCGCCGCAACGGTTGCCCCGGCCATTGTCGTGGTGTTCGGCATGGTCGCGGTCTATGGGCGGCAGGGCTATGCCAATGCGCTGCTGGGCTGGACCGGATTCACGCTTCCGTCCGTTTATGGCCTGCATGGCATCGTGCTGGCGCATGTGCTGCTCAATGCGCCTTTCATCGCGCGCGCCCTTCTGGTCGCCTTTGAGCGCGAGCCTGCTGAACATTCGCGGTTGGCGCTCGCGCTGGGCTTCAAGCCGCGCGACATGTTCCGGCTTGTCGACTGGCCGGTGTTGCGGCGCGAGCTGCCGGGCCTTGCCGCGCTCACCTTCCTGCTCTGCTTCACCAGCTTTGCCATTGTGCTCGCGCTGGGTGGCGGGCCGGCCAATGCGACGCTGGAAGTCGCGATCTATGAGGCGCTCCGCGTCGAGGCCGACTTTGCGCGCGCAGCGGCACTCGCGGCCGTGCAGCTGGGGCTGAGCATGGCACTTGTTGCGCTGCTGGCGATGACGCAGGTGCCGATAGCGAGATCCGAAGCCGGCATCGGGCGCACCCTGTCACGACCGGATGCAAACCTGCTCGGCCTGCGCGTCGTCGATGCCATGGTCATCTTGCTCGCCATCCTTTTCATTGCTCCACCACTTCTCAGCGTGCTGGAGGGTCTCAGTGCCCTGCCTGTGCTGCTTGGCGGCGAGACGATGATCGGCTTGCGCAACAGCCTTATGCTGGCGCTGGCTGCTGGCGCGCTCGCCACAGTGCTGGCCGTTCTGCTGGCGCTGGCCGCCAGACCGCCGCTCTCTGGCCAGCCAGGTGCCTGGCGCATGCAATTGCCGGAGCTGGTCGCTTTCGCGCTTCTGGGCCTGCCACCCATGGCTTTTGTCGCAGGGCTTTATGTGCTGCTGCGGGGCCTCGCACCGCCCGAGATGCTCGGGTTCATGCTGGTGCCGCTGGTCAATGCACTGATGGCACTGCCATTTGCCTGGCGGCTGCTCGCGCCTGCTGCGAAGGCCTCACAGGAGCGTCACGGGCGGCTGGCCGCAAGCCTGGGGCTGACGGGTCTCGCACGCCTCAGGCTTGTTGACGGGCCAGCCTTGCGCGCACCGGCTCTCTCGGCCTTTGCGCTGGGGGCCGCGCTGTCTTTCGGCGACTATGGCGTCATCAGCCTGTTCGGCGGTGGCGATCTCGTGACATTGCCGTCGCTTCTGGCCGAGCGGCTGGGCAGCTACCGCATGCAGGAGGCAGCTGCCCTCGCGCTTGTGCTGGTGGCAGGTGCCGGCCTGCTCGCCCACGGCGCCGACAGGGCCGCGAAAGCATCGACCTAACGCGGCAGAACGTAGACGTTGATCTCGAGCGCCGGGTCGCCTGCGTCCTTGAGATCGCTGACATACTCTTCGAGGAATGCATCCTTCACGACGATGCCCTTGGCCTCCAGATAGGCCGTGATGGTTTCATAGGTGCCGTCAATGTCGTCATAGGGTGCCTTGTGCGTGAAGCGCAGCGAGCGCCCTTCCGG